>JBDHYT010000397.1:0-3098 GCA_039811485.1 Marinilabiliaceae bacterium
TCACCAACGGAGCAGTATTCAACAGCGACGTCAGGCGTCTTTTGGATGATTATGCCGATTTGGTAATGATTGACATTAAACACACCGACGGCAAGGGTTATAAAAACCTGACCACGGTGAAAGACCTAAATACTGCAATGAAACTGGCCTCGTACCGGCAAGAGTCGGGTAAGCCGTTTTGGTTGCGCTACGTACTGATACCTGGAATAACCGGAAACCACGATCAGCTGCATAAGCTGGGTGAAGAGTGGGGACACTTTTCGATGCTCGAAAAAATTGAAATACAGCCTTACCATCAGTTAGGCGTGCACAAATGGGAAGCACTGGGCTGGGAGTACAAAATGAAGGATATACGCCAAAATACAACCGAAGAGATTGAGTATTCGGCACAAATATTGTCTAATTACTTTAAGGAAGTAAAGATTAACTAACCACATCTTCCCGTAAACATAAAATAAGCTGATGAGATATTATTGGCAGAATAACCGTATTCACTACATCGAAACTTTAAAACTTGGATTACCTGTAATTGTTTCACAACTTGGACAGATTACTGTTGGACTTGCCGACAACATAATGATAGGCCAACTTGGCACATCGGGACTTGCGGCGGCATCATTTGCCAACACACTGCTTTCGTTACCACTCATATTCGGCATGGGGTTCGCCATGTCGTTAACTCCGCTTACAGGCCGTGCCTTTGCCGACAACAACCTTAGAGAGGTTAAAACACTATGGCAGAATGGCTTGGTCTCAAACATTGTAATGGCTATGATATTATTTTTGGTTTCGGCAGGACTTTATGCTGCTATGCCACTAATGAATCAACCCGAACATTTGATACCTATAGCACGGGGTTATTTTGTATATGTTGCCTTGTCGTTGCTTCCAATGATGGTATTTATGACCGGTAAGCAGCTGTTTGAAGGGATGGCCAACACTAAAACCGCCATGATAATAACCCTTGGAGGCAATGTGGTGAATATAGCAGGCAACTACATTTTTATGTACGGCAAATTGGGAATGCCGGAGATGGGGCTTAACGGAGCCGGTTTTTCGACACTGATTGCCCGAACCCTTATGGCATCAACTATGTTGCTAATAGTAATGCGCAATAAAGTCATCACCCGCAAATACGATAAAGCTGTGGGAGTTGTGATACGTCAAATAAGACGCCTATACAAGCTCGGGCTTCCCATGGGACTGCACATATTCTCCGAAGCATCAGCATTTATTGTGGCAGGCATAATGATGGGCTGGTTAGGTGAAACGGGGCTTGCAGCCCACCAGATAGTAATAAGCCTCTCTACATTAGGGTTTATGGTCTATCAGGGCATAGGCGTCAGCACAACAATCAGAATCAGCCAGTTGTCGTCGCAAAACGACCCTGCCACTCTACGACGGGCCTCGGTTGCTTCGGTACAGATAGTTTCGGTGCTTGTGATAATAATAAGTACCATGTTTTTCATGTTAAGCAGCCATCTTCCCTATCTGTTTACCCAAAATGGAGAGGTAGCATCAATAGCAACCCACCTGATAATGATACTCATTGTATTTCAGATTTTTGATGCCATGCAGATTATCTTTTCAGGAGTGCTGCGAGGCATGGCCGATGCCAGGATACCAGGAATACTTACACTGATATCATACTTCGGAGTTGCTATTCCCGTTAGCTATATGGCTGCATTTAAGGCCGATATGGGGCCGGCCGGAATATGGCTCGGTTTTCCGGTGGGGCTTGCACTATGTGCCACACTCTTCTATTTCAGAATAAAGAAAATGCTTGCTTATCCGATAAAATCATAAAACTACCCAAAAAAGGGTATTGACATCTTAATAAAATAGACATAACTTTTTGCCTTTTATTTACCAAAATTTTTAAAGTTATGAGAAGAGCATTAACAATCCTTACACTTTTTCTTATGTGCATCCAACCCTATGCACAAAAGAAATTCAGGAGCGGAATATTTCTGCACCACTCTACAGGCGGACGGATCTGGGGGCCAAACACATTTCCCAATTCAAGCAGTAAGATTTCTATACCCACTGAGATTACAAAATACAACTCTTCAATGGAACTTAAAAGTTCAGAACAGTTTCAATTCAAGGAGAGTTGGTTTTTACCCGAAGATAACGAATGGTATATAGTGCGAGATTTTTTCGAAGGAAAGATCAACGGAAAAAATCCTGAATACAATTTCAAAAATGAAAATCCGGCAGATTACTATTACAACTACGATATTATCATGATAAAGTCGTGTTACCCTTCATCAAAAATGGTGGAGAGTTCTGATGGTGACGACCGGAAAGTGAAATCCTTAACTAATTACAAAAATCATTGGCGCGCTATAATAAGGATAATGGAGCAACATCCCGATAATTTTTTTGTTATCTGGACTAATGCACCATTGGAGGCAAGATCGACCAATACAACAGAGGCAATGCTTTCTAAGGAATTTTGCAACTGGGCCAAGAATATTCTTGCACAGGGTAAAGATCCGGAATATGGAGCATTTCCTAAAAATGTTTATGTGTTCGATTTCTTTTCAAAACTTACTGCTGCAAATGGCATTATGGAGGACAAATATCGTGATTATCCAGAAGACAGTCATCCAAATTCTTATGCTACCGAACTGGTAGCTCCAATTCTGGTAAAAGAAGTATTTGATGCAGCATTGGCCTATGAAAGAACTTCAACACCCGTAAACAATGAAACTGCTGATAGAATAACCGTTTTCCCCAATCCTGCAAAAGAGAGACTGAATATAAAATTAAGTAGTGCCGGTCAATCTTCAGAAGTGGTTATTTCAAATTTGTGCGGTCAGGTTGTTATTCGTGAACAGTTGAAATCTCTTAACACATCTATTGATATTGCAATGTTGCCCAAAGGTATATATTTTGTAAATCTGCTTAACGGTGACAAAAAAGAGACAGTGAAAGTTATGATTCAATAAATTCTCTATTCACCAAACAGCTGCCATTTATTTTAACTGGCAGCTGTTTGCATTTTACACCCCCAGAGTATCCCTTCGGTCTCCTACGTATTGCGTAAAATAAAAAAATCTCGAGGCTCTTGATGTTGACTCGAGATTTGGAAT
>JBDHYT010000398.1:0-3096 GCA_039811485.1 Marinilabiliaceae bacterium
CGTATGGTATTCTGCTCAGCTTATTGCTCCTATTTATCCTGTTTATCAGAGAGATGCCAATGGTGCTCTTGTACTCGACGGACTTGGTAAAAAACAGTGGGATTATGGTAAAAACCGTCCGGCTGGCGCAAGTCCGAACTTTAACTCTGTAGGTACTCTTTACGAAGATCACTTTAGAACAATGTCAGATAACGTAAGTGGTCGTACGTACATGAAATTAATGGGTGAGGATAATACAATTTTAAAAGGATTGTCACTCTCTACAAATTTTGGATTTGACTATGTGACCGGAAATCAAAGTACATACTATAATCCTTTTTTTGGTAATGCTGCCGGCGATGTTAAAGGTCGTCTTACTAAAACTAATGGCCGCACATTTAGTTATACATTCAACCAATTGTTGAATTATAACCGCACTATTGGTGAGCATAACGTTGATGTATTAGTAGGACACGAATACTATGCATATTTATATAATCTGCTTTCTGCTCAAAAAACCGGTTTCCCATTAGGTGGTTTGTATGAGTTAGATGCTGCTGCTACTATCGCTGATGCCAGTTCGTATGAGAACAATTATAGAATTGAATCGGTTCTTTCGCGCCTCAACTATAACTTTAAAGAGAGATATTATCTTTCCGGTAGTTTCCGTACTGATGGTTCTTCACGATTCCATAAAGATAATCGCTGGGGACAATTCTGGTCTGTTGGTGCTACATGGAGATTGAGCGAAGAGAGCTTTATCAAGGATAATGTAAGCTGGTTGGATAACTTGTCTATTAAAGGAAGTTTTGGTGTGCAAGGTAACGATGCTATTAGCTCTTTGTATGCCTGGCAGTCGTTCTATAACTTAGGCTATCCAAATGCCAATATGAACGGTGCTGTAATTTCTTCTCTTGAGAATAAAGAGCTTAAGTGGGAGAAAAATGAAAACTTCAATGCTGGTATTGAAGCCAAAATGTTTGGTCGCCTAAATGTTGGTTTAGAGGTATATAGAAAGAAAACAAGAGACCTTCTACTTCAATTCCCAATGCCAACTTCTCTTGGCTTCGACAGCTACTGGGCTAACGTTGGTAGTATGAAAAATATAGGTTTCGACCTTTCTATTGGTGGTAACATTGTAAAGATGGATAATTTTGAGTGGAATGCCAATATTATTGCCTCTAAGGTTAAAAACGAAGTGTTGAAGCTTGCTAACAAGCCTGAAATTATTGGTGGAAATACAATTATTAAAGAAGGAGAGACCCTTAACTCATTCTTTATGGTTAAATCAGCTGGTGTGGATCCTTCTAATGGTGAGCAATTGTTCTGGGCATTCGACACTGATGCTAATGGTAAAAAAGGTGAACCATATATTACTAATGATGTTTCCAAAATCGCACAGAGTCGCGTTCTTTCCGGAAGCCGTATTCCTGATATTGCTGGTTCTATCTCAACAGATTTTAAAATTTATAAGAACTTCGACCTTTCAGTTCTTACGACTTATTCCGTAGGTGGTAAGGTTTTAGATGGTTTGTACTCAACATTTATGAACCCTATATATGTTGGTCAGAATTATCACGTTCATAACAAGAGAGCTTGGAAGCAACCTGGTGATATTACCGATATACCTAAGCTAATGGTAGGTTCAGACTATAGGGTAACTGATCGTAACCTGATTGATGCCTCTTATTTCAGCGTTAAAAACATAACTCTTGGCTATACTTTCTCAAAATCTGTTCTTAATCGTATAGGTCTTGAGTCGGTTAGAGTGTTTGGTACTGCTGATAACCTTGTGTTGTTCTCGCACCTCGATGGTATGGACCCACAATATAACTTTACAGGTTCTACCGATTTTACCTATGCGCCAATTCGTACTTTCTCAATTGGACTTGATGTTAAATTCTAATTTGATACGATTATGAAAAAGTTTCTTTTTAATATATTGATTCTGGGGGCATTATTACAGTTTACTGCCTGTAGTGATGACCTAGATACAGAGCCCACCGACAGGATATCTGGAAGTATTCTGTTCAAAGATGTGGATGGTGCAATGGTTGCTATGAACGGTATTTACCGTAATCTGTATACTTCGGGCTGGACCTCGGCCAATACCCATCAAAATTTTGGTATTACTTCAACCAACTTGTATGCCGATCTGATGGGTGAAGATTTGCTCCAGGCTGAGCAAGGTAATGGTTGGTTCTATTTCGACTATAGATATGCTGTTCGGTCACGTTATAATGTTACATCATGGAGGCCGTATGCAAGTTGGAACTTCTATTACACATTAATTAGTAATTCAAATTATGTGATTGCTTCCGAGGAAACCCTTGTTGCAGATCCTGTGAAAAAAGATAACGTTATTGGACAGGCTTTGGCTATGAGGGCGTACTGCTACTTTATGCTGATTCAATCGTATCAACAAACTTATGTTGGTCACGAAAATGCTCCTGGCGTTCCTCTATATACACTTCCAACAACTGCTAAGTCGGAAGGTAAAGGCAGGGGTACTGTGAAAGAAGTTTACGACCAGATTAATGCCGACTTGGATAGGGCAATCTCTTTGCTGGAAAAATCAAAAGGAACTCGCGCTCATAAATCACATGTCGATTATTACATAGCCAATGCTTTTAAAGCCAAAGTTGCGTTGGTTCAGAACAAATGGAGTGTTGCTTTGAGTGCCGCTACTGAGGCCATGAAAATGAAAGACGCAAGTGTGATGCCTAAATCTGAACTTAACAAAGGATTCAACAGTATCGATAACTCATCGGTAATGTGGGGAGCACAAATTATTGCGGATCAATCAACCATCTTTGCTTCATTCTTTTCTCACATGGATTCTGAGGCATCCGGTATGTATGGCGAAAAATCAAGAAAATGTATCAGCTCTTGGCTGTATGAGCAAATTCCTGCTACGGATGCTCGTAAAGCTTGGTGGGCAGGTAAGATTGCATCGGAATCAAGTTCTGGCCCAAACAAAAGTTACAACCAGTTCAAATTCAGATTTAAAAATAAAGCCGACTATACTGGTGATTATATCTTTATGAGATACGAAGAGATGCTTTTAATCTCTGCTGAAGCTAAATGTCGTCTGGATGATTTTACTGGTGCTCGTGC
>JBDHYT010000399.1:0-3095 GCA_039811485.1 Marinilabiliaceae bacterium
TCTCACCCCGAAAATCTGGAGAAGAGTACTTGTGCCGTCGGATCTTTTACTATCTGATTTCCATAAGGTAATACAGACTACCATGGGATGGGAAAATTGTCATGCTCATGGATTTTTAAAAGATGAAACAGTCTATTGTCCAGAGGAATCGAATGATAATTACTATAAGATGAAAATTTTACATCTGCTGAAATCTGAAAAAGATAAAATCACATACGGATATGATTTTGGAGATGGATGGAGACACAAGATAATTTTAGAGAAAATCCTTCCCATAAATGAGAATATTATTTATCCGGTTTGTGTAGCAGGTAAAAGAAAATGTCCACCAGAAGATTGTGGAGGAGTATGGGGCTATGAATATATACTTGATATTTTAGAACAACCAGACCATGAAAGATACGAAAGCTACGTTGAATGGCTGGGTGAGGGATTTGACCCTGAGTATTTTAATATGGATGAAGTAAACGAACTTTTGAATGAAATAGATTATGGCTGTTTGGAATTTTAATCTCCTGCGAGAGTTGTCCCACCAGAATGGGTTTTGGCAGTTTACCGCAAATGGCAAACAGAAGTCAGAAAACATGTGAAAAAATGACCTATCAAACCTGATTCCTCTTCAGGAAATACAACAAAAGCATAAAAAATGGCTTTAACCATTTATTGGTCAAAAAGAGCCGACAGGAAATTCGATAAAATCATAAGCTTAAATTTCTTTGACAATCGACAGAAACCCAGGCGAATAAGACATTAATCCATATCTTTTAACAACCAAGCTATCGTTATTTTTTCTATAGGGTTAACAAATTTATTCCGAATAAAAGAGTAAGCCATAAAAACCGTGGACTGTACTTTCCAGCCTCACCACGCCAAAGTTACCAAGCGGATTTTCATCAAACAGCACCGATAACGTACCCACCGGCTCACCTGATAGAACAGCATTGGTAACATCTTTATTATCAAGCATTAACTTAATCCTGTTTTTCGACACCGGCTTCTCTCCTTTTACAGATTCTATTGCATCAAACTGGTGAATAGCAGCGGAGAATTCATACAAATTATTATCACTGCCTATCAAGAAGAAGGCTTTATGACTCTTTGCACTCAAAGCCTCCAATGCTTTAGCCCTTATGTCTAGCTTCAGCTCATGCTGTATGTTGCGCAAAATAATCTGCACCGACTTTCTATTATTAAACTCTACAGAAGAGGTGAGTAACTCGGCATAAAAAATATTACCATGCACATCCTTCATTGGCAGGAATATATCGCTATGGGCAGAGTCGTCGTGCGCAGCAGTGCCAACAATCATCTTTAGACAATCGGGCATATCGCCATCGATAAAATTTTTCAAAGGCAACCCCATCACATCTTCGATATAGTGGGAACGCAAAAGGGCAAGAGCCTTATTATTAACATATTGAACCCGTTCATTAAACACAATAATAATTGGCATAGGTGAGTCGCTTATAAACTGACGGAAACCCTTTTCGCGTTGCTTCAGCTCCTGATCGGCCTGATGCTTGTAATAAGCAAGATCGATACCTATTGCAAGTTCGCTTTTAACGATTGGCTTTAGCAGATAACCATACGAGTTACTCTCTATGGCACGGTTTATTACCTCGCTGTTGGTGTCGGACGAAACAAAAATAACAGGTATGTTAAGTTCACGAATGATCCGTTCGGCAGCCTGAATCCCATCCCAGTCACCATCGAGATGAATATCCATCAGTACAACGTCGGGCCTGAAAGCATGACACATCTCAAGAGCTTCACGCCCTGTCTGACATCGTCCAACCATATCGTGGCCAATCTCCCTGAGGAACATTGTAAATATTGTAGAAATAAATTTATCGTCTTCAACTACAAGAACCTTACGCATCGGTGTTAATTTTAATTAAAACAACCTATCAGGACAATTTTTCCAAAGAAAAGTAACACAATTTTTCATATTTTTGTGAAACATTATCCAGCAGATTAAACTTTTCACCGTGAATTTAGTAATTGATTCAGGAAATACATTAACAAAAGCAGCCATTTTTGACAAGGGGGCGCTAACAGCTATCCATCACATCAAAAATATTGACAAAACTTTTTTCGATCAGTTATTAGAAAACAACCAGATCAGCCGTACCATTATTGCATCGGTATCGCAACCGGCAGAAGAGATTGAAAAGTGGATAAAAAAAACCGACATGGATATTCTGATTGCTTCACACAAGCTAAAGTTTCCATTTACAATAGCTTACCACACCCCGCACACACTTGGCATCGACAGGGTGGCAGCAGTAGCAGGAGGTGCGGCGCAATTTCCGGGTGAAAACCTGCTGATTGTTGATGCCGGAACAGCTATTACCTACGAAATATATTCGTCGGGAGCAACATATCTTGGTGGCAACATTGCGCCAGGTATGAATATGAGATTCAAGGCATTACACCAGCTCACCAGTAGGCTTCCGCTAACCTCCTCCGACTCGTATATTTCGGAGTATGGCCGATCCACATCAGAGGCAATAGCATCGGGAGTGGTCCAGGGGATGTTAAATGAAATAACCGGCTATCAGCAGCTGATGAATGAGCAATTTGGCAATTTCAGAACAATTATTACCGGAGGAGATGCAGAATTTTTTGCAGCAAAATTAAAAAATCCCATATTTGTAAACTTAAATTTAGTTTTAAATGGGTTAAACCACATATTGGAATATAATGCATAGATACCACGAAATATCCCTATTCATTATCCTGCTCATAGCCGGGATGAACATTGCAGAAGCACAGCGACGCACCTTTTCGCCCTATTCACGCTACGGTATTGGCGAATTGGCCAAACAGGGATTTGCACGTAACAGTGCCATGGGAGGAACAGGAATAGCTCATTACTCATCCAGTTTTCTCAATAACATGAACCCCGCCTCCTACTCGGCCATCGACACAATGTCGTTATATTTTGAGGCCGGAGTATCGGGTTTCTCTCAAAACATCAAATCGGCCACAGGTTCATCAAACAAGACCAACGCCAACTTCGACTATTTTGCCATCGGTTTTCCGATAGCCAAACAGGTAAAATCGAGCCTTGGACTCACACCTTACTCATTCAC
>JBDHYT010000400.1:0-3093 GCA_039811485.1 Marinilabiliaceae bacterium
AAAACGAATTGGGCATCTCCTCCGAAAAAATCACGTAATTCTCCATAAATCTGAGCAAATCGTTGAGTACTCCGGCTGTCATCTGAGCCAGAAAAGGGAGTGGTGACAGTATAAGGCAAATTATGGCAAGTGAAAGAACAGGTGCCAGGAGTGGAACCATTATCAGATTGTTGATAAGGAAATATACCGGGAAGGTGTGAAAATAGAATAGGGTGAAGGGGAGTGTACCTATCTGTGCAGCCACCGACACCGATGTCATTGCCCATAGCCAGTTGAAAAACGGAAATCTGAAATAAAACAGATTGTTTATTATGGGGAATATCCATACAATACCTGCAACTGCCGAATAACTCAACCATAAACCGGCCGAATATACGGCTTGTGGGTTGATTATCAGTATAATAAACAGCGATACAGTCAGGAGGTTGGTCATGCTTAATTCCCGAGTAAAGGTTCGTCCTGCTTCAATTACGGTCATCATAATTACTGCACGCAGCACCGATGGCGATAGGCCGGTTACTACTGCATAAAACCATAAAAAAAGTACTATGTAGATGAATCTGAGTGACTTAATCTTTCTTTTTTTCGATTGTGGAAATGCTGCTGATGCGATAAGAAAGATTATGCCAACATGAAGTCCGCTCACTGCCAACAGGTGCATTGTTCCACTATTCATAAAGGCTTGCTTGGTTTGCTGGTCCATGTCGCTCTTGTCGCCTAAGAAGAGTGATTGCAGTAGTCCCAATCCTGTTGAGTCGATGCCGTTGCTGATAAAGGTGGCCATAATTCCTTCCTTCAGCCTCGATGTGAGTACTTTTATACTCTTTTTGGGCTGGTTGCCTCTTTTAATTGATGCAGTGTCGGCAAAACCGGTGTATGAGTAGCCGTTCAATCGCAGATACCGCTGGTAGTCGAACATCCCCGGGTTGGTTGGTGCTTTGGCAGGCATCAGCCGCATCGAAAACGAAAGCCGTGTTCCGGGTTCAATGCCCATTGAAGCGTCATTGTTGATATAAACAATCCCTTTTTGGTTATACCATTTTTTGTGTGCCATATAAATGGTGTCGGCAATAAAATCGACCTTCATTGCCTTGCCGGTGAAGCCTGTAATGTCGGAGGCATAACCGCTTACCATGGCCTGCGGTTCGTCGGCTGGCAACAATGAAGTGCTTCGCAGATGGGTGTATGTGTTTCCAAACAGAAAAGACATCACCACAACGGTTATTCCCGATATCCAACCCCACCTATAGGAGGGGCGTAACAGAAGAAACAGGTTGAGTGTGAGTAGTGTAGTTATTGCTGCAACCGAAATAGATGTAGGTATGGTTAAGAACCAGGCACAAAATATTCCTGCCGTCAATCCGGACAGCATCCTTGCCAGCGGAACATAACGCAGCCAGTATTTCATTACTACATTTGTTTGGATTTCAGGAACTCACAATGCGATGTGTAAATATATTAAACAATGCTTTAAAAAGATAGCGTATGTCGGTAAGATATGGCGACTTTTTCTTGTCGTTCATATATATGATTTCGGCCTCTATGTTGGCTTTCGAGTCGGGCATGTTGAGTGCAACATATGGAGGAATACAGCCGGGCTTGAAGTTTATGCGTTCTGTCTGCACCTCTATTGGTAATTCGCCAAAACGTGCCCTGCTCAAGGGACGCACTCCAACAAGATTCATCTCTCCCTTAAGAACGTTGAAAAGCTGAGGTACTTCGTCGAGCCAGTATTTGCGAAGGAAACGTCCGATTCTGGTGATTCTGAAATCTGCGGCAGGCTTTCCTACATCGTTATAGCCATTTAGCTTTACTACATACGACTGGAGGTACTCCGAAAATGGATACATTGTACGTATTTTGTAAACTCCCATTATTTTGCCTTTGTAGCCTACTCGTTCCATTCTATAAAGCCATCCTCGTGCCGGCAGGATCTCTTTTTTTGGCGTTCCTGTTTTCATCACCGCAATGTTGATGTGGTCATCTTCGGTGAGATATTCAATAACCTCAAAGCCATAAAAAAATATGCGCCCAAGCCATTCAGCAAAACTCAGACTGTGGGTTCCTGGCATAGCCTTAATGGATTTTTTTCTCAGCCCTAAAAAACTAAGACTATTCCAGTCCGAAATGCCACTGGCCGATATTTTACAAATATAAATACCGGCATCGACCATAGCCTTGTTAAGCCGCCTAATATATTGATCGAGCTCTTTTATACTGTTTAAATACTCTTTTTGAATTACATGTCGGAATATCTCTTGGGCAGGTGTCTCTTGTTTCAATAGTTTTTTGGCTGAAAGGAAAACCACATTGCTACTGTCTAAAACAAAATAGTTGTTAATGAACCTGTCTTCAGCCTCCGAATGGATGGATGGAGCATTATTGGTATCAATGAAATCGTCGGAGGCATGTTCAATAACCTCCGTGATATGATGTGCTGCTGCTATCTTTTCTGCCGTTGTATCCATAAACTTTTACATCTTGTCCTTTACATTATTAAACGTGTGTATTAGATTAGGGTTGCGGAAAAATGGGAAAACCTAATTGATTTGCCTATTTGTTTTGATAAGTGTAATGATTTCATCCACGATTTGTTCTAAATCGGAAGTTTGTGGTTGTGTTTTTTTTGAGATATGTCGGTTCAGGTTTAGTTTTTTACTTTTTTACCGGTTGCAGCCACTGTCATACTGCGTTTTATCTCAATCTCCTGAGGTATTTTGTACGACACAAGCCGGGTGGCGCAATATGCCATAATCTCTTGTGTATCGGGTACATTATCCCCATCGGCCGTTACCACAATTGCTCGTAGTGCCTCTCCAAGAACATCGTGTTGAATAGCCTCTATGGTGCAGTCAACAACGCCGTCCATCGAAACAATTACCTCTTCTATCTCTTTGGGGCTTACCCTGTTGCCTCCTACTTTGATAATCTCTTTTTTGCGCGATGTAAGAAATATAAAACCATCCTCATCGTAGTAGCCCAGGTCACCGGTGTAAAGCCATTGGTTGCGTATAGTTTGTGCCGTACTTTCGTCATCCTGCCAGTAGCCTACCATAATATTGTCGCCTTTATCAACAATCTCGCCTGTCTCTC
>JBDHYT010000401.1:0-3090 GCA_039811485.1 Marinilabiliaceae bacterium
TCACCTCAGCATACTGTCGGGGCTTTATGGCGTGCTGCGTCCCCTTGATGCAATAATGGCTTACCGGCTCGAGATGGGGACTAAGCTGGATGTTGATAGTCATCCTAACCTATACCGGTTCTGGGGCGACAAGATAGCTACCGCCATCAATCAACGCATGAGTGCTGTGGAGTCGAAAGTGCTTGTAAATCTGGCCTCCGACGAATATTACAAATCGGTAAAAGGAGGATTATTAAATGCGCGGGTTGTAACACCCGAATTTAAGGACGAGAAAAAAGGCTCATTTAAGGTGGTGAGTTTCTATGCCAAGCGTGCCCGAGGATTGATGACACGATTTATCATCACCAACAGACTCACAAACCCCGACGAGCTTGCAGGATTTGCATCGGAAGGCTACTTTTTTGAGCCCCAGATGTCAACTCCTGACAACCCGGTTTTCATCCGTCTTCAAAAAAAATAAATAATAGACTTGATTTCGTAATTAATAGTTTGTAAATTAATATCTGTAATAGTTGCAGTTGTAACTATATAGGATATTAATCTTACAAACCAATGCCATGGAATCTAATCGTGTTATTGAATACTATGGAGCGTTGATTAAAGCCGAGACGCTATATACGCTTGAAGATAAGGTGATGCCCAATACTTTTGTGCTTGAGGCACCGGAGCCTTTCCCCGGATTCTATCATTACTACCACGAACATCCGGGTGATAACAAGCCTCTCTATGTATATTTGGTGCTCGATAGTAGTTATACCCTTGAAGAGGTAACGCGCGCAACCCAAAAAATAGGTAGTTATTTCCCGTCGAAACTTGATGCTGCGCTTGCTAAGATTTATATTCATAATGAGATATATACAGTTATCCGTCTGCGACACTTCGAATCCTACGACATCATTGCAGAGCTTCAGTCGGCCTTTATTGGCGAGGGAATCAGGATGCATAAAGGGATGAAGAAAGCAATTAATGGCGAAGGTCTTATAAGGCTTCAGAAGTTTTTTGCCGTCAGGCAAATGTCAGAAACAGTGCTGTTTGACACCAATGAGCTTGACCATGCCTATTTCTTTATAGATAAACATCTGACTTGGAAGAACTTTGAGCAGATAACCATGCTCGTAAAGAGTAACTGGAACAGTACGATGTTCGATGCTGCAATGGGATTTTTCTATGTCAACTTTAAGGTTAAAGATATGATTCGTATATACAATTCTTCGCTCAAGGTGGAGGATGTGGAGGCAATATCCAAATTCTACCATGACAGGATTAAGTAGTTGAAAAGTACCGGGTTTTTTCTTTTTGAGTTTTGTTTTGTGTGAGTTGTAGTAATACCGGTGCAGGTTGATTTTCTAAGCAAAATTGTAGATTTGGATCCAAGGCCTGTCAATCGACAGGCCTTTCTACTGCTTTTTTTTGATAAATGATGATACTTTGGGCTTAACTTAACCAAATTTTTACTATTTTGTTCTTCGTAATATTTTTTTCGGGAACAAAAACAACTATTGTTCCATAATTGACTTAACATCAACTATATGCGTATTATTTCAAATCTATTGTTAATCTCACTTCTGGCATTGTCGTGCCGCACACCCCGGGCTATCACATATCATGTTGACGCGTTGGTGCCGGAGATGGTGAGCATGGACTCATCAATTGTGGCTGATGCCAGAACGGATGCCTATATTTCTACTTTCAGAGATAGCGTATCGGTGAAGATGAATCGCGTGATTGGAAGAAGCGATGTGGCTCTTACCCTAAGTGTGCCAGAGAGTCCGATGTCCAATTTTGTTGCAGATCTGATGCTTAACGACTCGCAGCCCATGGCCGAACGACTGGGGCTTCCAAAAACCGATATTGCTGTGGTAAACATAAAAGGATTGCGCACGCAACTTCCTGCAGGCGAGTTAACCGTAGGCAACATCTATCAACTGATGCCCTTCGAGAATGAAGTAGTGCTTGTTGAACTCAGCGGCAACGAAGTCATCGAGCTTTTTGAGCACATGGCTTCAATGGGTGGCGATGGCATTGCTGGTGCCACATTTACCATACGCAACGGAAAGGTTGAAGACGCCAAAGTGGGCAATGTGGCGGTAGAGCCAGGCAAGAGATATTGCATTGCCACCTCGGACTATATGGCCAACGGCGGCGATAAATATTATGTGTTCCTCAATTCGAAACAGATGATATTGGGAGTAACACTGCGTTCGATGATTCTGAATCATATAGAAACATTGACGAGTGAAGGAAAGAGAGTACAAACAGTTACAGATGGAAGAATCAGCTATGCCAAATAACAGAAGATCATTTTTGAAGAGAGCCGGACTTGCAGGGATGCTGATGGTGAGTGGCCTACCGGCATTTGCCAAACGTAAAAGCCGTAATGTTACGGTTAACATATTACACACCAATGATGTACATAGCCAAATCGATCCATTTCCAGCCAATCATACCAGATTCCCCGGGAAAGGCGGTTTTGCACGGCGGCTTGCCTATATCAGAAAGGTGAGGGATTCTGATAATCAGGCACTTGTGTTTGATTGTGGCGACTTTTTCCAGGGGACGCCTTACTTCAACTTCTACAAAGGGAAATTGGAGATAGAGCTGATGAACCGGATGGGTATTGATGCGGTAACCATTGGCAATCATGAATTTGACAATGGGCTCGACATGCTTTCACAGCGTATTGAAGAGGCGCGGTTTCCGTTTTTGAATGCCAACTACGAATTCAGCCATCCGGCAATGAGGCGTATGGTGAAACCCTATATCATAGTGGAGCGATACGGAATTAAGATAGGTATCTTCGGACTTGGAGTTCAACTCGACGGACTGGTGAATATGGTGCAGCAGGGAGGCACAAAATATAATGAACCCGTCGCTGTTGCCCAAAGGGTATCCGAAGAGCTGAAGTTAAAACATAAGTGCGACTTGATTATTGCCATCACACATATCGGCTTTTCAATGGATAACAATCAGGATGACAAAGCTGTAGCAGCACAAACCGATTATGTGGATCTGATTTTGGGAGGACACACCCATACTTTTCTCTCCGAACCTGAGATGATTATCAACCGGGCAGGCCGCCGGGTGTGGGTT
>JBDHYT010000402.1:0-3073 GCA_039811485.1 Marinilabiliaceae bacterium
CCTAGTGCAAAAACAAATTTAATTTCAATTTAATTGTATCTAACTAATAATAAGATGATTAAAAAAACATAATCTTTTAATGCTATCTTTAATGCAGATAGAGCTTTAGACATGTGGTACTCTACAGTTTTAGGCGAATAAGAAAACATAGTGGCGATTTCCTGATACGATTTTTCCTGAAACCTACTCAATATAAAGATCTCCTTTTGAATAGCAGGAAGATTTTCAATTGCTCTATTAATGATTGCAGACAACTCATTGGCATTATAATCAGAATCGGCAGCCAAATCAGAACAATGTAATAACTCCTCTAAAATGAGATCTCCCGAGTTTGAGTTATGCTTATTCATCCTCAAATAATCAATTGCCTTATTTTTAGCCATTTGGCGTAAATAAACCTCAGGATTCTTAACGTCATCTAATATATTGGGAAATGCAATAATTTTTATAAACACCTCCTGAATCAAATCCCTGCATATATCAAGCTGAGGTACAAAAGTGTTGATATAGTAGCATAAACGCTCATAATAAGCCTCATACAACTCCTCGACAACTTTCGCAGAAACGGCTTTCTTGCCCACTTCAGTATTATTCAACATATAACTCCTCAAACAAATTAATACACATTAAAACAGTTGTGTAAAAATACTCAATTAAACTAAACCACAAAAATAAGACGTTTAATTATAAACCCACACTTTGTGATAGTATAACCAGAGAAAGGTTTAAAACGCAAATTATCAACAAATGGGGAAGCAACCTGCAATTACAGCAAAATAGTACCAATAATTGATTGTTTAGTATTTGTAAAAAGGGTGAACCTTAATCAATTTTGCATCAAGGAATCCATATCATACCGGATGCCTTTCATAAACCGGAGTAATCAACAATAAACACCTTTGCATAATGACATTCAAGGAGAAACTGGCCAAAATCGTATCTGACCATCAGAAACTGCTATCGGCACCCAACACGCCGTCGGAGAGTTACAACGGCATCTACACAAGATATGTCAATCCGGTAGTAACCGCCGCCCATGCCCCCATAGAGTGGCGGTACGATTTGAACGAAGCAACAAATCCTCTGCTTTTGGAGCGAATAGGAATTAATGCCACTATGAACTCGGGTGCAATAAAATGGAACGGCAAATACCTTTTGATGGTACGGGTTGAAGGCAACGACCGCAAGTCTTTCTTTGCCATTGCCGAGAGTCCGAACGGGATAGACAACTTCAGGTTTTGGGAATATCCGGTTGTAATGCCTGAAACCGAAAACCCCGATACCAATGTGTACGACATGAGGCTAACAGCACATGAAGACGGCTGGATTTACGGCATATTCTGCACCGAAAGAAAGGACCCGTTTGCCAAACCGGGTGATTTATCGTCGGCGGTGGCAGCTGCAGGAATAGCACGAACCAAGGATCTGATAAACTGGGAGCGGCTGCCCGACCTCCGGAGCAAAAGCCAGCAACGAAACGTAGTATTACATCCCGAATTTATAAACGGGAAATATGCACTATACACCCGCCCTCAGGATGGCTTCATCGACGCCGGAAGCGGTGGTGGAATAGGCTGGGCTCTGGTTGACGACATGAGATGTGCAAAGATTGAAGATGAAAAAATCATCGATTTTCGCTATTATCATACCATAAAAGAGTTAAAAAACGGCCAGGGACCACATCCAATAAAAACAAAACATGGCTGGCTGCACCTTGCTCACGGTGTGAGAGGCTGTGCGGCAGGATTACGCTACGTACTTTATATGTTCATGACATCCCTCGACGATCCGTCGCAACTTATAGCATCACCTGCGGGATATTTTATGGCTCCTGAAGATATTGAGCGTGTGGGAGATGTATCAAACGTCCTGTTTACAAACGGATGGATTGCCGATGAAAACGGAAAAGTTTTCATATATTACGCCTCGTCCGATACCAGAATGCATGTGGCGGTATCGACAATCGACCAACTGACCGACTACTGCCTCAACACACCCAGAGACGGTATGCGGTCGGCAGCATCGGTCCAAACCATTATCGATTTGATAAACAGAAATAAAAACCTCCCAAAATAAGAAAGATGGAAGTAAAACTTCGCGAAAAAATCGCATACGGACTGGGTGACGCAGCATCATCGATGTTCTGGAAACTCTTCAGTATGTATCTGCTCTTTTTCTACACAGATGTATTTGGCATATCGGCAGTTGCTGCCGGCACCATGTTTCTGATAACCAGAATCTGGGATGCCTTCGTAGATCCGGTAGTTGGCGTAATGGCCGACCGCACATCAACCAAATGGGGCAAGTTCAGACCTTTTCTGCTATGGATGATAATACCTTTTGGAGTGATGGGCGTTCTCACATTCACCACACCTGGTTTTGGCGAAACAGGAAAGCTGATATATGCCTACGTCACCTACGGACTCATGATGATGGTATATTCGTTTATCAATGTGCCTTACGCATCACTGCTTGGAGTGATGTCGGCCGACCCTGCAACACGCACCGAACTGTCGTCGTACCGGATGACCTTTGCATTTGGTGGCAGCATACTTGTACTGTTGCTTGTCGAACCTTTGGTAAAACTGTTTGGAGGAGCCGACCCAACAGGGCAGATAACCAATCAGGCATTCGGCTGGACAATGACAGCAATAGTATTTGCCGTAATAGCCGGCACAATGTTCTATGCCACTTTTGCCTGGACACGCGAAAGGGTAAAACCCATTAAAGAGGGCAACAACAGCTTTGCCGACGACCTCAACGACCTCAAAAACAACAACGCCTGGTGGATACTGCTTGGCGCAGGCATTGCGGCACTCATTTTCAACTCCATAAGAGACGGAGCAGCAGTATATTACTTCAAATACTATGTTGACAAGCAGCAAACACTCAGTTCAACACTATCTCTTACAACCATTTACCTTGTATTAGGCCAGATAGCCAACATCGTTGGAATAATTTTCGTGACTCCAATCTCAAACCAGATAGGCAAAAAAATGACCTACCTGGGTTCAATGGCTATAGCAACAATGTTGAGCATTGCATTCTACTTCATGTCACCGGCCAATGTCAT
>JBDHYT010000403.1:0-3069 GCA_039811485.1 Marinilabiliaceae bacterium
CAAGCTCTCCGTTACAACACAGTGCTGGGTGTAAGAATAGTAATAGTAACCAATGGGTTGACGCACCTGGCTGCATTACTGATGCCAGAAGGCAGGTACTCGATGATTGACCATATACCCGATTATCCGGAGGTGAATAATCTTCTGACTGAGCCTACCGACGGTTAATCTTCTGAAAGAAAAGTTCATCGGCATATAGACCGCCACGCCTGCACCACTCCTTACGCCTACCTGTAAGCTCAAAGCCGCTCTTCTGAAACAGATTGACGCTTGCTTCATTATCCTCTCCCACAGTGGCATACACCTGGTGCAGCCCAAGATGACCGAACAGATAGCCTACAAACAACTGAAGAGCCTCAAACGCCAATCCTTCTCCACGCCACTTATCGTGAATCATAATACCTATTCCGCCGCGATGATGAAAAGGCTCAAAATCAAATAAATCGACCATGCCGACAACCTCATTGTTGCCGGCATGCTCAATCATTAGTCGCAATTGCTGCGTCTGATAGATATCAAGATGCGAATGTTTAATATACTGCTGAAGCTGATATTTAGAGAAAGGTGCCAAAGTATTGCTAACGTTCCACAAATGGGTATCGTTTTCCCATTGGTAAAGGATATCGACATCCGATGGTTCGAGAGCCCTTAGTGCAACAATCTCATTTTTAATCATTTCGCCTCAGGCTTAATCACAAAGCGTTCATATTGTTTCGGATTTCTCACGAACGAATCTTTGAAGCGGGTTTTCTCTACGATATCACTCTTGGCTTTTACTGCAGCTTTATAGCCTTTGTAAGCTCCAAATGTATAAACAAACCACCCATCTGCATATTTGTACTCCTTAATAAGGCTACTATCCAATCCCTTCCATGCCTTTGCAAAATCGGCAGGATGTCGCAACGACGATATTTGAATGGTGTACCACGGAATGCCATCACTCTCATCGTAAATATCTTTACCACCATCAGAAACAGTGGCCGATGCCAACTCTGGCTTGGGCTGAAGAGTGATATTCTGCATAGTTACCAGCTCCTTGCGTTTATTGTATGCGCTGGACGCTTCAACAAAAAGCGGCTGGACATAAGGTTCGTAGCCAACACCACTAAACTCAATATCATAATTTTTATTTGTATCCAAAATAAGGATATATTTTCCTGAAACAGGATTTGGTTTATATATCCCCACCAGGTCATCCTCTTTTTGAAATACTGATATTCTGACATTGTCGATGGGCATGCGTGTGCTTACAAATCCTTTAATAACAGCCAGTCGGGCATGTTCGGGCTCTTCATATTCAATTTCGTACAGGTCGATACCACCAACTTTAGGTTCAAAGCGTGTACTTGCAAGGTAGGCGTGGTTCTTCATTGTGGTAGGAACAAAAAACACGTCATCATCGGCACTGTTGATGGGATATCCCAGATTAACGGCTTCAGACCAGATGCTGTCGGCACTCTCCCTTGAGTAAAAAATATCGAAGCCACCCATGGAGTTATGTCCTTTTGAACTAAAATAGAGGGTGCTTCCATCGGGGTGAAGCATTGGCGACTCCTCATCTTCGGCTGTATTGATGGCCGGCCCTAAGTTTTGAGGTGTGCCCCAGGTGCCGTCGGGAAGCAGCCTGCTCCTGTAAATATCAAAACCGCCAAAGCCTCCCGGCCGGTTACTGGTAAAATAGGCAACCGTCCCATCACCATTAAGACTTATATGAGTCTCGTCGTAACGCGAGCTGATGGGTTCTGGCATCTTTTCGGCACTCGACCATGTTTCACCATCAAACTCAGATCGGTAGAGTTTCATTCCCTGAATATCGACCCGGTATATAAAAAGATAACGGCCATCTGCTGATAAGTACACTCCTGCTTCATGACCATCAGTTTTAAAAAGTGACTTAATTGCCACAGGGCGGCTCCACTTATTGTTATCAAAGTGCGACACAAATATTCGCTCAGGATATTGGCCGTCATCCATAATCTCTGTTCCTGCCGGGCGTCGCGAAGTAAATACAAGCATCGATTCGTCGGCCGAAAGCAACGGACTGTGGTCGTTATATTTGGAATTCAGAGGAGTTGGCAGTCCAATAACTTCCAATTTAACAGGCTTTTTCATAAACTCAACTGCATTTTGGCAAAACTTACGCTCCTGGGCAAGCTCAGTCTCCAGAGCTTTATTTGGCTCAGGAATCCGTTTCTCCAATAGTGCATATACATCGAGAGCTTTTTCGGGCTTTTCCACAAGTTGATATGCCTTGCCCAACGACAGGTGAAGATTTACGCTATACAAGGTGTTATAACTCTCGACAGGCAGAAGCCCGAGAGCCTTCTCAAAATAGATAACTGCCGAATCGGGGCCGTCGCTGGTATCCATATAACAGTTGGCTAGGTTGTACAAAACATCCTGGTTCTTAGGATCTTTCTCGTATAGCCTTTTAAAAATCTTAACCGCACCTCCAAAATTATTCATTTTTGCCAGTCGCATCGCATCATTATAGTCACGCTTGAAACGCTCTTCTTTGCTTTGCGAAAAAAGATGAAACTGACAAACAATAAAAAGTAAAAACAGTAAACTCAGACTCCTCATAGATAATTTTTTATATCAATAAAATATAGATATTTGTTATAAGTTTATTAAAATAACATTCCTTGAAAATCTCTCACAAAATTGCTATATTTTCACAACTTTGTCAAACCAATTGACCTTTTGCTTACGAAAAGATGTATATAATACGGCACTCAACAAAAACTCCATCGGCTTTCAACTACCATCAATTTGTCACCGCCTTCAATATCACCGGATTAATATAATGCACTGTTCCCCGGGCGGCATACTCACCTTTCAACGGTACCGAATAGCTAAATTGAACATCTTCGTAACCAGGTTCTGAAATAGTGATGTTGTACTTAATTCCGGTACTAAGCACCAATAGATATTTTCCATTTGCCGGATTGGGTTTGTAATACCCAAGTACCTCCTGATCAGCAGCATTCTCAACAGTAATGGTAGCATCGGCAGCAGGAATATTATTGCCGCGATATACAAAACCAGACACTACAGCCTGACGTTCTT
>JBDHYT010000404.1:0-3058 GCA_039811485.1 Marinilabiliaceae bacterium
GTACAAAATATATTTATTCACTTTTCAGTAGACTAAACGGCATTAGTGAAAATTAATAGTTCTTAATAAAAGTAAGATTTTTGGGTTCTTTTTGATTATCTGACTGAAATATTTCTGAGATTTATCCGGTTGGCGCATAAGTTCTGAACATTTTTGTATTTTGGTCCAACAACAAATTTATTTTTCAACAAAGATATTCTCTTTTCTTCATATACCCCTGGTAAGCAAAAGTTGGACACGATATTTCGACTGTTTTGACATTCTAAAAGGATATTTTGGAAAAAGTAATTATATATTCTGATAGAGCTCGAAATTCTCTATCATCTTATATATTTTTTGTCTTGCCTCACATTTATGTGTTATAACACATAAACGCGAGACAAGACAAAAAATATATAAGATGATAGAGAATTTCGAGCTCTATCATAATCTATAACTGCTCTTTTAAAAGACATTTTCATATAGGAATAATAAATTCAGAAGGAGAACTTCAGAAGCAATAAAAAATGCAGATATAGTTACCTATCACACGCCGCTTACCATGAGTGGCGAATATGCCACCTACCACATGCTTGATAGTGATATATTACCTCTCTTGAAAGATAATGTGGTGATAATCAATGCGGCCCGGGGAGAGATAACGTCAACCACTGCACTGCTTGAGGGCTTGAAAAGCGGTAAGATATGGAAAACTGTTATCGATGTGTGGGAAAACGAACCCTATATCGACAAGGATTTATTGAAACATACGTGGATTGCCACACCGCATATTGCCGGTTACTCTATCGACAGTAAGGCAATAGGTACCGCAATGGCAGTGAAAAGCATTGCCGATAATCTGTCAATCAACATGCCCGAAATAGAAATCAAGGGAATTCCTGAGCCCAAAGAGGCTGAGATAACATGCAGTACAACAGGTGGATGCGAGCAAATGATTGCCGACTTGCTGCTTTTTGCCTACAACATAAGGGAAGATGATGCACGGTTACGCCAATCGCCTGCGACATTCGAGAAGCAGCGTGGCGACTATCCCGTTCGCAGGGAGTACGGTGCCTTTACGGTTCTATGCCCGTCAGAATACAGTGATACAGTATTGAAATTTGGCTTCAAGGTTAAACCCGTCTGAAGATGCTTCAAAAAACCAAAGGTATCGTGCTCAACCACACCGACTATGGAGAATCAAGCATTGTGGTTCATGTTTTTACCGAGTTGCTTGGTCGTCAGTCTTATTTGGTAAACTCGGTGCGCTCATCTAAGAAAAAGAACCTGCTTGCCTTGCTTCAGCCACTCACGGTGCTCGATATGGAGGTATATCATAAGAATAAAAACGACCTTCAGCGCATAAAGGAGATAAAGGTTAACACACCTTTCAAGACGATACCTTTCCATCCCGTACGAAGGGCGATAGCATTTTTCATCACCGAGCTGCTGGCCAAATCGCTTCGCGACGAAGCTACATCGGCCAATATGTTTGAGTTTCTGATGCAGTCGGTATTAGCGTTGGATGAAGGAATACCTGGAGAGGCTAATTTCCATCTCTTTTTCATGCTTCAGCTCACACGCTTTCTGGGATTTTATCCTCAGATGGAAGAAAATATGCCATATTTCGACCTGATGAACGGTACATATTCTCATCTGAAACCAGGTCACAACCATTTTGTCACCGGCCAGAGTCTTACCTGCTGGTATCAACTGGCGCATGCTTCTATTCAGGATTTGTTGTCGCTCAACTGGAATAGCAGCATCAGGCAGCAGTTAATTGCCGATATGGAGACATATTATCAGCTTCATCTGCCAGGTTTTGGACATCTCAACAGTCATCATATACTTCACCAACTGTTTTAAATTAACGTAACATCTGATTTGAAAATGCTGAAAACAGGCTTATTGAAACCACGAGAGAGCAAAACAGACCTCAACAAACTATTGTTGATGTGCATTGCCGGAGCACTGCCTGCTACAATAGTGGCGCAGCAACAGCCTAATATCATCTATATCCTTGCCGACGATTTGGGAATTGGCGATTTGGGCTGTTACGGCCAACAAAAAATCAAAACACCCAACATCGACAGGATGGCTGACGAGGGGATTCTCTTCACGCAGCACTATGCGGGCACCACCGTGTCGGCTCCGTCGCGCTCGGCACTGCTAACCGGCCTGCACACCGGCCATACGCCGATAAGAGGCAACATGGAGATTAAGCCGGAGGGGCAGCAACCATTGCCGGCAGCCACAGTTACCATTGCCAAGGTGTTGAAACAGAGTGGATATTCTACCGGTTGTTTCGGAAAATGGGGTTTGGGATTCCCCGGATCTGAGGGTGACCCTAACAACCAGGGATTCGGCGAGTTTTACGGCTACAACTGCCAGAGGATGGCGCACAGCTATTATCCCGACCATCTCTATCACAACCAGGAGAGAATAACGCTCGATGGCGAGAGTTATGCGCAGGATCTGATTCATCATCAGGCAGTTGAATTTATCCAAAGCAACAAAAACCATCCGTTTTTTGCATTTCTGTCCTACGTGCTCCCTCATGCCGAATTGAAAGGACCCAACGACTCAATTCAGGCCATGTATGCCGGTAAATTCGATGAAAGGCCGTTCAAGGGCATTCCTGGCTCATATTCGGCTTGCGAAAATCCCAGCGCAACTTATGCGGCAATGGTAACACGCCTTGATGCTTATGTGGGTGAGGTGATGAATCTGATTGAGAAACTGGGCATTAAAAAAAATACCATTGTAATTTTCAGCAGCGACAATGGAGGGCATAAAGAGGGCGGCAACGATCCCGATTTTTTCGATAGTAACGGCCCTTACACAGGTTATAAGCGCGATCTTACCGAAGGCGGGATACGGACACCTCTGGTGGCATGGTGGCCCGGCACTATAAAGGCCGGCAGCAGGAGCAATCATATTTCGGCATTCTGGGATATGATGCCTACCTTCACCGACATGGCAGGTATTGCACCCCCTGAAAGAACTGACGGAATATCGATACTACCAACACTTACTGGTAAGGGAAAACAGAAAAAACACAAATTCCTGTATTGGGAAT
>JBDHYT010000405.1:0-3049 GCA_039811485.1 Marinilabiliaceae bacterium
ATTTGGCAATAGAGTTTGGTTTCTTGGATCGTATTACCGGTTCTTTAGAGTTCTTCAATCGTGAGTCTGATAACCTCTTGTTTAAAGTGCCATTGCCACTATCATCAGGAACAACCAGCCAGTGGCGTAATATTGGTACTATGTTCAATAGGGGTATTGAAGCAAGTGTGCAGGTTGATGTTATCAAACGTGCTGACCTGAACTGGCAAATTGGCGTTAATGCAACCACTTATAAAAATGAGGTGAAGAAACTTCCTCAAGCCGAGATTATCTCTGGTACTAAAAAGTTGATGGTGGGACATGGTGTTTATGATTATTGGTTGAGATCTTCAGCAGGAGTGAATGACCAGAATGGTGCAGCAATCTATATGTTTGATGATTCACCTGAGAAAAACTACGATGTTGCCAAATCATATACTTATAACGGTAAGTTGGTCACAGAGGATCAAAACTTAGCCAAATATGAGTATCATGGTAGCTCAATTCCTGATGTTTACGGTAGCATAAACTCAAATCTTACTTATAAAGGCTTTGATATGTCGTTGTTATTCACCTATCAGGTAGGAGGTAAAACCTATGACAATGCTTATGCAGGTCTGATGAATAGTGGTGCGGGTAACTATGGTTCGGCACTTGCTACCGACATATTGAAGAGATGGCAAAAACCGGGCGATAAAACCAGTGTGCCACGTATGGATGCATCAAAAACTACAGCTTTCAATGCGTCATCAAGCCGTTGGTTGATAAGTTCGAGTTTCTTTGCCTTCAAACAATTTACGTTGGGTTATACGTTGCCTCAGACCCTAACTAATAAGATTGACTTGAATCAGGTTCGATTCTATGCGAGTGGCGAAAACTTGTTTATCAGTAGCAAGAGAAACGGTATGAACCCACAACAGGAGTTCTCCGGAGTAACATCCAACGTTTATTCTCCAGCCCGTATCTTTTCATTAGGTGTTAATGTGTCATTTTAATCCTTGACTATTATGAGATTATTAAAATATTTATCGATTTGTGTCGTTGGTTTGATAGGGTTCACCTCGTGCGAGGATGAGTATCTTGAAACCAGTCCGACTGATGCGTACGGTTTTGACTTTGTGTTCTCTACCGCCGACAATGGAATGGTTGCACTCAACGGCATCCACCGGGCCATGTTTACCCAGTACAACAGTACCCAAAACCAATCGGGGCAGAACTCATTGAATATTGTAATGGATATGCTTGGTGAAGACCTTGTGCAGACAGCAGCCGGTAACGGATGGTTTAACAGTGATTATAAATGGACCAATCACCGGAACGTAAACGGTTCGCTTCCCTTCTTTGCTTACCAGTTTTATTATAAAATAATTAGTAATGCAAACACTATAATTGCCCAGATTGACAATACCTCTGGTGATCCTCTTTTGAAAGCACAAGTTAAGGGCGAGGCACTGGCTTATAGGGGCTGGGCTTATTATAGTGTGGTTCAGTTGTTTGCAAAGCGTTATGATGCTGCTACAGCTTCCAATACGCTTGGTGTACCACTACTAACTGCACCCACATCGGAGCCCCAGCCCCGTGCAACCGTTGATGCTGTTTATAAACAGATTATTGCCGACCTTGAGGCTTCAATTGCCATACTTGAAACTCCATTTAAGGCATATAATAAATCGCATTTTACAGCAGCAGTTGTAAACGGTATTCGTGCAAGGGTTGCGCTTACAATGGGTGATTATGTGGCTGCAAAAACCTTTGCCAGGACTGCTATAACCAAGTCGGGTGCCACCCTGATGTCAGCGGCTCAGTATAAGGCAGGTTTTAACGATGCTTCAAATCCTGAATGGATGTGGGCTTCGATTATGATTCCGGATCAAACAACATATTTCTACTCGTTCTTTGCCTATATGTCGTATAACTTCAACTCATCGAATATACGCTCAAATCCAAAGGCAATTAACAGTAATCTATATGCAATGATTCCTGCCGATGATGTCCGTAAGACGATGTGGGAGCCTGCTCCAACGGCAGCCAACTTTCCGTTACCTTCAACAGCCTATGCCCGTAAACCATATATGAACCGTAAGTTTGCAGTTAAAGATCCTTCCAGTAGTGTTGGTGATATTTTGTATATGCGCGTGGCCGAGATGTATCTTATTGAAGCTGAAGCAAAAGCACATCTTGGTGAGGCTGATGCTGCAAATGTTCTTTTCGACCTGGTTAGCAAGCGCAATCCTTCTTATACGCTCTCGTCCAATACCGGTGAGGCATTGGTGCAGGAGGTGCTAATTCAACGCCGTATTGAACTTTGGGGTGAAGGGTTCCGTTTTCTGGATCTTAAACGCTTAAATCTTGCTCTTGATCGTACCGGTTCCAATCATAATGCAACGTTAGCCACTATGATGAAAGTGCCTGCTGGAGACAATGCATGGCAGTTCCTTTTCCCAATGGACGAGGTTAACTCAAATCCTCATATTAAGGAGAATCAAAATCCTTAAGGTTTTATTTGTTGTTTCAATTTGGAGATGCCTCACCTTTTGGATGGGCATCTCTTTTTTTTGTGCTTTTTCACTATTCTGTTGCCTTTTAACGTGTTAATCTACCTTTCAGTCCCGTATTTTGTTATTCGGAGCAATAAACCGGCCTGACATGGTTATATAAAAGATAACTTGCAGTTAAAAGAAATTGTTTGCCATTATGACTGTTAAAATCAAGATAAACCCCGAATATCCGCATCTTACCCGATGGATACAATCGCTTCCCGACACATTCCACCAGCAAGGGACGCTTCTGATAGACCGCCGCAATCAGGTGAGGTTGGTCGAATTTGAAAACCAGAAATATGTGGTGAAATACTTCAAGAAGATAAGTAAAACGAACCGTTTTATATATCGTTATTTTCGAGCCTCAAAAGGAGAAAGGGCTTACACGAATGCCAGGATTCTACTCTCAAAAGATATTGCAACTCCTGCTCCGGTTGCGTTTCTCGATGTGTATGATGCAGGAAGGTTAGTGCACAGTTATTTCGTAAGCCGGTATGTTGAATTTCCTTCAGCATTCGATTTGCTTAACC
>JBDHYT010000406.1:0-3044 GCA_039811485.1 Marinilabiliaceae bacterium
CTTGAAAACGTGCCATCGGTAAAGGTTGACCTCGAAGGAAACGTTTCGTTACGAGGCAGTTCCAGTTTCACCGTTCTCATCGACGGACGACCTACAATTCTCGACCCAAGCGATGCCCTGAAACAGATTCCGGCAAGCAGTATCGAAAATATCGAGATAATAACCAACCCGTCAGTAAAATATGCTCCAGACGGCACATCAGGCATCATCAATATAATACTGAAAAGGAATCGGATGCAGGGTATTCAGGGGCAGATAAGTGCAAATGCCGGATTGGACAACAAATACGGCACCGACGTACTGCTTACAATGCGCAAAAACAGGCTTAACTTCACCGTTGGCGGCAACTTCGACAGAAAAGAGTTTCCGGGATTTAACTATTCCGACAGGACTACAATAACCAATGGCGACAGATATAACGTAATTTCTGATGGCGAGCGCGGCTTCAAACGCCAGGGAGCCAACTTCAGATTTGGTGTTGACTACGACCTTACCGAAAAGGATGTACTGTCGTTGAGCACACGCCTGGGCAAAAACAAGATGAACCACGACTCGGAACTAAAATATACACAGAGTGTTAACAACGGACCAAACTCGGTGAGCTGGAGCGAGCAGGACAACCACCGCAAGATGCAGTTTTACTCGGTTAACGGTGCCTGGCAACACAACTTCGACAAGAAGGGTCACAACCTTATTACAATGCTCGACGTTTCGGCACGCTCGGCCGATGGTGGTAACGAAAGCTTCAGACGAAACGAAATTCTCGACATTGTATCATCTACCGAAAATATTGACGACTTCAGCGACCGACGTGCAGAACTTAAAATAGACTATACCAGGCCATTAGGTCAGGATAGCAGGTTTGAAGCCGGATTTCAGGGACGTCTGAACACCAAAGACATTAAAACAAGCCTTTACCTAAACAGTATGTTCAACCAGGACTTCAGCAACAGTGCCGATTTCAGCCAGAACATATACTCAGCTTATGCCTCATATTCGGGCAAAGTGTCAAATCTCGGCTATCAGGCAGGTTTCAGAACCGAGCTGTTGGATCGCGACATTACGGTAAAGGAGACAAACAAAGATTTCACAAAAACACGATGGGATTACTTCCCCACACTGCACCTTAGCTACCAGTTGCCAAAGGAGCATCAGTTGATGGCAAGTTACACCCGCCGTACTTCGCGGATGTGGGATATGATTCTCTTCCCTTTCATGCAGTATGTTGACGATTTCAACGTGCGCGCTGGCGACCCTAATCTGAACCCTTCGCTAATTGACTCCTGGGAGGCAGGCTACATCAAACAGTTTAAGTTTGCACAGTTCTCTACCGAAGTGTATCACAGGGTAACACACGACAAAACCGAATTTATCATGGACAGCTACCAGGGAAATGTGGCAATCCAGCGTCCGGTGAATATTGGCAAGGATTACTCGACCGGTATCGAAGCCAACCTGAATTTTAAGGTAAAGAAAATATGGGAGCCGACCGTTATGGCTTCGATATATCACTATAAAGTGAACAGCTATGGTTCGGGCCAGAAGAAGACACGCGAGAGCAACAACTGGGATCTGAGGTTCAACAACAACTTTATGCTATATAAAAACGTGACTCTCCAGGCCAATGCCAACTATTCAAGTCCTACGGTCAATCCCCAGGGAACAACCAAAGAGTACTACTCGTTCGACAGTGCGCTAAGAGTGGAGTTTATGCAGCGTAAACTATCGACAGTACTTCAGATGAGAGACATGCTGCAGACCAGCATCCGCAAATCGACCGTTGACACAGAGAATGTGCAGGCCTACACCAAAAGCTACAATAAAGCACCAATGGTATCCCTCACAGTAACATACAGAATCAATGACTTCAAACCCAAACGCACTGCAAAACTAAACATGAGTGACGACATGGATGGTGGCGAAGGCTTTTAATCGACAACAAACAACAGATGATGAAAGAGGGTATCATGCCAAGTGCGGATACCCTCTTTTTATATTTGTATGAGCCGGAACAGATTTGCAGCCAAATATACTACGGTACTTTCAGAGACAGATTACATTTTTGCTTATGGTGAAAAGGAGATTTATCAATTGACCTTAAAAAAAAGTTCCCACTATCTTTCGACAGTGGGAACTTTTGTGCCCAGAACAGGACTCGAACCTGCACAGCCTTGCGGCCACTAGTCCCTGAAACTAGCGCGTCTACCAATTTCGCCATCTGGGCGGTAGAGCGGTTTTGCGGTTACAAATATGGCGATAAAATTATTTTCTGCAATCGTAACAGCAACTTTTTTTTGGCAGAAAACAAAAAAAACCGGGAGTGACAATTGCCCAACCCGGTTAATTAATGATTATCAACTCATTGATTACAGATTCTTTTTCAGGTAATCGACCATCATTGTGTAGAGGTGATGCCTTACCGGCCCTCCATATATGCTGTGGTTGCGGTTGGGATAGGTAAACATATCGAACTGTGCGCCCGAAACCACCAATTTATCCACATATTCCATCTGATTCTGATAATGTACATTATCGTCGGCCGAGCCATGTATCAGGAACAGCCGTCCTTTGAGCGATGCTGCATGTGATATGGGGCTGTTATCGTCATATCCGGTCGGATTCTCTTCGGGTGTGCGCATAAACCGCTCAGTATATACCGAATCGTAGAACCGCCAGTTGGTAACGGGAGCCACAGCAATGCCCACTTTAAACAAGTCGCTCTTACTCAGACACAACGACGACATAAAGCCTCCGAAGCTCCATCCCCAGATTCCTATCCGCCTGGCATCCACATAACTTAGGCTTCCCAGATAGCGGGCAGCCTCAATCTGGTCGTCCGACTCATACTTACCAAGCTTCATATAAGTACATTTTTTGAATGCCTCGCCCCTTGCACCGGTACCGCGCGGATCGACACAGGCAACAACATAGCCTTCGGCAGCCAGCACCTGATCCCAGTCTATACCCCATCGATCCACAACCTGCTGCGAATTAGGCCCGCTATACTGTACCATCAGCACAGGATATTTTTTGCCGGCATCGAA
>JBDHYT010000407.1:0-3021 GCA_039811485.1 Marinilabiliaceae bacterium
GCCATGCACTCTCGGGGAATGGAGTAACTTTCATCACACAGCGGTGCTCACCCCAGTATTTCATATCGGGGCTGTAGCTGATGTAGATATCGCCAAAAGGAGTGTGTCCGTTATCACTTGGGCGACTCAACATTGCATAGCGGCCATTAATCTTTTCGGGGAAAAGAACTCCGTTGCGGTTGAATGGCAAAAATGCATTCTCGCACTGGAAGAACTCTTTGAAATCGAATGTGTAAGCAATACCGATTGTTGGTCCGTGATAACCGTTACACCAGGTAATCCAGTAGCGGTCTTCGATAAATACCACACGGGGGTCGTACTTATACTCAGACTCAATCATCTCGGTATTTCCCGCTTTCATCTTGATTGGCTCATGGTTAATCTCCCAGTTGATACCATCCTTACTGAACCCGGCAAATATGTTCATCTGAACTGCTTTGTTGTCGCAGCGGAACACACCCGCAAAACCATCACCAAAAGGGACAACAGCACTGTTGAAGATACTGTTCGATGTTGGAATTGAGTAACGACCCACGATAGGGTTGTTCGAATATCGCCACATCACATCGGTTGAGCCTGCTGGTCTATCTTCCCATGGCATTTTAAAACTTTTATCCATCTTTCTCTTAATTTATAAATCAGTAAATCAATATTTTAACTCTTATCACTTATCAGGGTGTGCAAACGGTACTCTCCATGCAAGCAGGAAAATAGGAATCATCAGAAACAGAGCTATAAAGAAGAATGTCTGATAACCTACCTGCTCAAATATCCATCCGCTTATCATTCCGGGAATCATAAAGCCAAGGTTACCTATCCCCGATGCAAAAGCGTAGTGTGCCATAGAGTTTTCACCTGCTGCTACCTGCTGCATCATAAATAGGATGAAGCCTGCAAAACCAAATCCGTAGCAGAAATACTCAAGTACCAGGCCTGTTGCTATTATTGTAAGACTCTCCGGTTGATATATTGCAAACAGATAGTAGATTACGAATGGGATATTGAAGAAGCAGACCAGTGAAAAAATCGCTTTTTTCAATCCCAGCCATGCAATATAGTACCCTCCTATTATTGACCCTGCGATAAATGCCAGAGTACCCATCGTTCCGTAAATCAATCCTATACTCTCGTTTGATAAGCCAAGGCCGCCATCAGCAATAGGAGCTTTAAGGAAAAGCGGCACCATTTTAAGAGCAAAGCCTTCGGTAAGTCGGAAAAACACAATAAACAGTATCCAGTAAACAATATGTTTTTTGGTGAAGAAATCCTTGAATACTGCCCATAGGGAATCGAGGCTCTGCCTGAATGACTCCGGAGACTCTTTCGATTTTGAGCCTACTGGCAGGAAAAACCAGTGGTAAATTGATAGTGCAATCAATATTCCTCCAATGATAACCATTATTATCATCCATGCGTAGATGTTTGCTTTCTCCGGATTTATCACTCTGAAATAGCTCATCAGATAACCAGCAAACCACACAAGCAGTCCGTTGGCAAGCACTTTGGCAAGATTATAGAATGCTCCCTGCCAACCAATATATTTAGCCTGGGTTGTCTTATCGAGCGCAGTAAGATAAATACCGTCGGTGGCAATATCGTGAGTGGCACCGCTGAAGCCGATAATTGCCATCATTGCAATAGCAAACGAAAAGAAGTAGGGCAGTGGCAGAGTGAATGCTATCAACCCAAACAGTATTCCCGAAATCAACTGGGTGAATACCACAAACTCCTTTTTGGTGCGGTAAAGCTCCAGCAGCGGGCTCCATATCGGTTTTAGCGAATAGGGCAGGATTAACAGCGAAGTCCAGAAGGTAATCTGGGCCTCACTGATCCCAAGATCCTTAAACATAATCACCGAAACTAATGACAATACCACAAATGGCATTCCCATAGCGGTGTAAACAGTAGGAACCCAGGTTATTGGGTTTCTGGGCTTAACATCTCTTACTTTCATATAATTCCCCATTGAGGGTGTTTTTTAATAGTTAAACTCAATTACGGCACCTTTGGTAATGTCGTGATGGTTGATAAAGAAACGGTTTTGTGGTTTACCGTTGATGGAAATGCTCTTGATGTAGCTTCCCTCTTTGGGCGAACCGGTTTTCCTGATCTCGATTGTTTTACCAGGATAGTATCTGCTGTCGAGATGTATTGTTACCTTGTCGAAAACTGGCGAAGTGACCGCATAATCCATATCACCGGGGCACACAGGGTAGAAGCCCATCATGCTGTATATTGCCCATGTTGACATTGTTCCTGTGTCGTCGTTACCGGGAAGACCTGCTGGTGCATTCTTGTAGTATTTATTCAGTAATGAGCTTACAAGCTTCTGGGTGCGCCACTCTTCACCCTTCACATAGTTGAAAAGATACGGGTTGTTGATGTCGGGCTCGTTGGCCATATCGTACAAATCTTCATCATAGAACTTCTGAAGACGCTTAACGAAAGCCTTCGGGCCACCATAAATTTTAATCAACCCCTGTGGGTCGTGAGGAGCATAGAATGAGTACTGCCATGCGTTACCCTCGTGGAATCCCGGATTTGGTTCAAAGTTGTGACCAAGCAGCGGGTCGAACGGAGTTAGAAACTTTCCATCCTTCAATTTAGGGCGGAGGATATTGTACTCTTTATCGTAATAGTTTTTGTAACCCATCGACTGGTTGAAAAATCGTTTGTAGTCATCTTTTTTACCCAGTGCTTTGGCAAAAAGAGCAAGGTTCCAGTCGGCAATATAGTATTCCAGCGCATGCGATACAGAGTTGTCAAACTCCTCTTCAAGTGGCACATAGCCATGGCTAAGGTAATGGTCGATATCGGGGCGGATCTTATTCTCCGCCCCTTTAGTGGTTGCCGATTTCACCATTGCCTCGTAGGCTGTTTCAATATCGAAATCGCGAAGGCCGCGCAGGTAGGTGTCTGTAATAACAGGCAGTGAAGGGTCGCCTTCCATTGTAAATGTCTCGGTACTGTTGAGTTCCCAGCGTGGAAGCCAGCCACTCTCGCGATACATATCGATCATGC
>JBDHYT010000408.1:0-3017 GCA_039811485.1 Marinilabiliaceae bacterium
CTATGTCCGTAAGCATGGCAATGGAGCGGTTGGCCGTATCGTAATCGCCCATTTCGTGGTTCACCAGCCGCACGTGGTAGCCCTTTTTGGCAATTTCCTGCAGGATGTGCAGCGTAACCATGGATTTACCCTCGGAGGGACGAGCCGCCAGGGTGTAGATCTCGCCCGGAAAGAAGCCCCCGCCCGTAAGCTTGTCGAACTCCGTAAAGCCCGAAGGGATGGCGCGGCTATCCAGTCCCAGCGCCCGGTTCTTGCGGAAATCCTTCAGGTTGGATTCTACTATCTCGGCCAGCGGACGCGCCTCGTTACCCGTGTCGGTGTCGTTGCAAATTTTATCCACTCCGGAATGCAGCGTGCCCAGGATGGTGGTGATGGGCGTACCCACATCGGTAAGCGAAAGCTTAACGGCATTGAGATGCTCGGTAAGTCGGAACCGGATGTAGCTGTCTTTTATCAGCAGCGCATACTCCGTAACCTGCGACGAATCCCTTGCCATGGTGAACAGCTCCGGATCATAGGCCAGCCCGTTCATCTGCAGGAACAGCTCGCGGTCCATCTCCTGCATGGTGCGGTCTATCAGGTTGTAGTTGGTGCGTTTGCCCTGTTCGAACAGTTGCACGATGGCCTTGTAGATAAATCCCAGTTCGCGCGAGCTGAACATGTCGGCCTTCAAAAATCCAATCACGTTGGTAATAGCCTCGGTGTTGGCAAGCAGGCAGGCAACTACCGCTTTTTCGTGGGTGATCCCCGTGTTTTTCTCAATCATTGCTCACAAAATCTAAAATGTGTCCCTTCACTGAAAACGCGGTGTGAGACGCTTCCGTGTCTCTCTCTTTGTGTCTCTTTTTGCCGGAGCCTCCTTCCGAAGAACTTTCCTGTCTGGGTTTGCCGGCAATGGAATCGTAGTACAGCATGCCGATGTGCGAGATACCCTTTATGTTTTCCACCTCGATTAGATAGCGTTCCTTGAGGCGGTTTAACACATCGCGGACTTTCCAAATCGTAAGCCCGAAGGTTGCCGATAGTTCCTCCTGGGAGCAGATCACCTGACCCCTGTGGCAGGTTAGTTGCTTGTTGTCCCGGACTACCGTGCCGGTGGCAAAGTAGCTTCTGGAAAACAGGAAAAGATACACATTGGCCAATAACTGCTCTGTGGCATTGGTGCAGTAAAGGTCGTTCAGCACTTTTCGTGGTACCCTTACGTAGCCCGACTCCAGCAGGCTGTCCAAATAAATTAGATTAAAATCTCTCAAAACGCTGTAATTTAAGTGTTTAACAAATATAACATTTCTGGTTCTCAAAAAACCGCAGGCCAAACCGCAGGTCTTTTCCCTGCATTGATGCGGGTTTGGAGGGTGTCCTCCGCAGGTCAAACCGCAGGCCCTATATTAATATATAAAGAATATTTCTGTATAAGGCTACGCTTTAAAACCGTAAATCCGTTGCCGCTGCAACTCAGGAACCACCTCAAAGAACAGTTTAAATATTGGAATAACAGTGTGCAGGATTTAGCAAATTAACAAATGCCCTAAATCGATGATACAGATTAAGATACGGAAAATTCCATTTGCTAAATTCATCTGATCACTCCAGCTTTTTCTGCTCCAGAATCAGGGTGGCATGGTATACTAAATCTTTCTCCTTTTCGACCTTAAATTTGCTTAAACTATTGCTGATTGTACGGTAACTTTTATCCAGATGGAACGTATCGTTTATGAAACGTGCCAACTTTTCTATCGTACAATTCAGAAACGCACCTGCATCGTACATCTGACGGAAGAAAAGTATTATTAACTCTCTCATAGTCATGTTTATAGATAGCGTTTGTTTTACGGTTTTATCCTTGCTTGGAGCTTTGTTTTCTGTGTTTTTTACTTTGTGATACTCCTTTAAAAAGGAGGCGGCAAGCTCTTTCCAATGGAGAATTTCACCCTCTATTTCGCCCATGGCCCAGCCCAAAAGAGACTGCAAAATGACCTCCTTCTGGTACTCATCTTTTAGCTCCTTTATGACCCTCTTTAACTGCCCAAAATAGGGCAAATTTTTTCTGCACAAACTTTTAACAATTTCACGTCCGTATTGGAGCGTTTTTAACAGCATTTCGTTAATTTTAACTAAAGCCATGATTGTGTATTTTTATAAGTTAATATTTATAAATCTATTTTATCGTGTTTATCAGATACTATTTTCTTTTTTTTATTCCGTTAATCACCTTTCAAAAGGAGGTATTCATTGTGTTTGGGCCATTCTACTTCTTGTGCCGGGAAGCTTTTTTTTAGCTTCCGAAAGGACATAGGAGTGGCCGTTCACGCCATTTTCTTTCGTTTCCAAAAGCTGTATGGAGTGATTTTCTACCTAAAAAAGGATTAAAACCGGATAGAAAAGGAACGTTTCCCGGTGATAAGAGAGGTGTTCCATAAAGATAAAAGAGCGTTTTTGAGAGATACCGGAGCCTGTTTTCAAGGCTATAAGATCGTTTTTTCAAAGATATATGTTTGACAAATCAAAGATATAGGAATGAACTTTCAAAGATATAGGATTGAAACTTCAAAGATATATGAATGAATTCTCAAAGATATAGTATTGAAAAAGGAGCGGTAACTACTTTTCAAAACGTTCTTTGAGAGGTGGTTAGGGTGGCCCGAGGCATTCAAACAGCAGGGCGATTTGTTTGGGACTGAACCGTCGCTGACCTTTTTGCCATCCTGTCTCTTGCAGACGGGACACTAGATTGGGATGCCTTAGCATCCAACGAAGCAACTGTTTGGTGGCAGCCGACACCGAGAGCGAAGGTGAGTACAATTGGCTGAGTTCAGACAAAGAGTAACTCTTAACAGGTATTTCTTCTGTGTTTTTCATTAATTAGATATTAAGAATTAAATACAAACAAATATACGTATAATTATTTATATTGGCAAATTATAGTGCTGATATTTAGGAAATAAAAGCATCTTTTTAGCATATTTCGGACATATTCTCCCATAAACTGCACTAATTGCACATAGGTGTCTGTTTTG
>JBDHYT010000409.1:0-3015 GCA_039811485.1 Marinilabiliaceae bacterium
TGCCACGTATCGACTTTATGAATGCCGAGATGGTGTCGTAATGCATCTCGCCATTCTTGTCGTATTGTGCGGGACTCTGCTGAAGGTTAAGTGTCACAACTTCATCAGTGATGACAATGGCAGGTTTTGACCACTCTGCATTCGTTATCAACTCTATGATATTGAGCAGTTTGCGGGCATCTTCTCCGGAGTAGCGCAGCAAGGCGGCACTCTCTTTTATCGTTATATCCTTTTGATTCAGTATATTGTCGTGTTCAAGCACATGATTTGTGAGCTCCATCAAATCATCTTCGCACAGAGGCTTAAGCACATAAACCTGGCATCGTGACAAAAGTGGTGATATCACCTCAAAGGATGGATTTTCGGTGGTGGCACCAATCAGTGTAACAACTCCCTCTTCCACAGCCCCTAAGAGACTGTCTTGTTGTGATTTGCTGAAGCGGTGTATCTCATCGATAAATAGAATTGGCGATACCGGGTTGAAGAAACGGGCCCTTTTAGCTTTTTCGATAACCTCACGCACATCCTTAACGCCCGAACTAATGGCCGAAAGTACATAAAACGGCCGGTTGAGTTGCTGCGAAATAATACGTGCTAATGTTGTTTTGCCTACACCCGGAGGTCCCCATAATATAATGGACGACAATGTGTTGGCGTCAATCATCCGCCGTAGGATACCACCCTCGCCAACCAAATGTCGCTGACCAATATAGTGGTCGAGCGATTGTGGTCGCATTCGTTCAGCCAGCGGAAGATGTGAAGATGGCACTCTGTTTTCCATATCCAAAACTACAAAAAGTAAATCATTTACTCAAAATTAGTAAGTAAATTAAATTCTTTAAATATGCCACCCCAATCCCCTCCCCAGCACTTAACGGACAGCCATCTCGAACTAAGTGAGAGATCTCATTTACCAACCACTGTCATTGAAAGGATTGCTTGGCAATGAGCGGCATACATAAATCTCATTAACCAATAAGCTTAAGAATTGCGGGTGAAGACTGAATCATGTTGACCCTTCGACAAGCTCAGGATGTCGAACTACACTTTTTCACTTGTAGTAAAAATACCATTTATCCTTAATAGCATTGTTGTGGTTTGGTTTGGTAGCATATTTTGTGGTTTTTGTTTTATAACTTTAAGTCATTTAAAATAAGTATGTTGTGCAATAAGCGCACCGACATTTTATTGCAAATCAAGTAATTAGTTTACTCTCGAAAGTTGAATGAGTTTGTAATACTATTGATATCAATGATATGGATTTTTATCATGTATTTTTGTTCTACTTATTGATTTTTATCTGCTTTTTACTCTGATGTGTATTCTATTTTTGTCACAAAACCAATTATTAATTCATGTCAGCATTAAAGAAGTTGAAGGAGTGGCGGTTTTTGACCCGCCGCAGGTTGGAGGCAGCAATTTTTCTTGCTTTGTTTCTCTCATTTTTTGGATTCATAGGTCACGTGATGGGAGTAGGCAATATGCTCAATACCATAATGCGTACCAGTCACGACCTGCTTGTAAATACTGTGTTTTTCATTATGGGCATAACCGTACTTAGTGGTGCTCTTAGCCGTCTGCTCATCGAATTTGGAGTTGTAAGACTGCTTGAGGTAGTAATGGCTCCACTTATGCGGCCGTTATATAATCTGCCTGGTGTTGCTTCATTGGCCGGCCTCATGTCGTTCTTTTCCGATAATCCTGCGGTTATCAGTCTTAGCACCGATAAAAATTTCAGCCGCTATTTCCGCACTTACGAGCTTATCTCTGTTACCAATTTTGGAACATCCTTTGGTATGGGAATGGTGGTGATTGCTTTTATGACCGGCCTGGGATATTTCTCGGGTGCCATCATTGGCCTTGTTGGTGCAATGTTTGGCGGCATTTTGGCTACCAGACTGATGCAAAGGCTTATCAAAAAACGTATTCCTGCCGAGAGTAACTTTGTTCCTGGTGGTAATGAAGAGAAAATTTCATTTCGAAATAGCGGTAGTTACTTCGATCGTTTCTTAAATTCGCTGTTAGATGGAGGTAAATCTGGTGTGCAGCTTGGACTTGCAATAATCCCGGGTGTACTTGTGATAAGCTCAATAATTATGATTATCACCTTTAAAGCTGCCGATCCTGATGTCGGATATCAGGGAATAGCATACGAAGGAGTACCCATATTACCCTATCTGGCAGGAAAGCTGTCGTGGCTGTTTGAGGTTCTTTATGGATTTAAACAGCCCGAACTGATTGCTTTCCCGGTTACATCACTTGGAGCCGTTGGTGCAGCCCTCTCATTGGTTAAAGCATTTATAGCACAGGGAATCATAGGTATTAACGAGATTGCAGTATTCTCGGCTATGGGTATGTGCTGGAGTGGTTTCCTGAGCACTCATACGGCTATTCTCGATGCTCTGAAATTCCGTTCATTAACACCATTGTCGCTTATCTCACAAACTGTTGGAGGATTGTTTGCCGGCGTGGTGGCGCACTATATTGTAGTACTGCTTACCTACTGGGGAGTGATTGCTGGGTAATAGTTGAGAATAAGTTGAAAATTGAAAGTTGAGAGTTGAAAGTGTGGACAGACAGTTGAGAGTGGACAATTGACAATGAAAAAATAACACTTAACAGCTGAGAACTAATGGTTTTAAAGCAAATCCAGTAGGGATAAAATATTGGCTGATAATCATAATCCCGTCATTCTATCCTGTAGCGTGTGGGACGAAACTGCACGCTATGCAACGTTTGCTACCGATATTACGTACCTGACGGCACGGTAGCCATTCTATTTTCCCCGCAGGGGATACATCATGAATAACCGTATGCAAGCGAAGCGCAGCTTACGGATGAATATCGGATTATGGGTGAAAACCCCGCATGGGGTGAGATTATGGGTTAATTGACAATTGAAAGTTGACCCATCGACGGGCTACCAATGACAGAGTTGTCTCTCACTTCGTTCGAGATGACTGTCCGTTAAGCGCAGAAGGGGGAGGGGATTGTGGCGGCTTTGCCGCCACAATC
>JBDHYT010000410.1:0-3000 GCA_039811485.1 Marinilabiliaceae bacterium
GGTTCCTATGGAACTTTAACAACCCTGATGGATGAAATTATGGTTCAACGCCGTATTGAACTATGGGGTGAGGTTGGCCGTATTTTCGATATCCTTCGCTTAAAAACAGGCTTTACTCGTAGCTTCCCTAATTCAAATCATAGCGATAAGCTTCTTACTATCGAAACAACTAAGCCTGATTGTAAAGACTTTATTCTTACAATTCCGCAAACCGAGTTTGATGGTAATATGGCTTTGAATGCTGCGACTGATCAAAATCCACTTTAAAAATTTAAGTTATGAATAAGAAACTATTTAATATAATTGGTTCCTTCTTTGTGGCTGGTCTCCTGCTTGCCGGGTGCGATCAGGAAACCGAAGGTACTATGTTCGATGCCAAGGGCAAAGATCAATATGCTGTTGGTTCTGTTGTTAGAACTGTTGAAATGATTCCTCAAGATAACAATAGCTTTAAAGTTGATATTGTTCGTGTGGATGCCACTGCTGATGCTAATGTCAACGTAGCTCTTGATGCAAACACTGTTGCTGCAGGTGTGTTTACGCTTGCTTCACCAACAGTTTCATTCAAAGCTGGTGAGTATAAAGCGTTTGCTACTGTTAAGTATGCGGATATTAATAAATTGAGTCCCACAAGTCAGTATAAGATGACTCTATCTCTAAGTGCCGATGTTCTTTCCCCATCAAAAAAGAAAGATATGGCTATCACTGCTTTTAGAAAACTTACTTATGAATCAATTGGAGTTTCCGTATTTACTTCTGAAGCATTTGGTGAGGATGATGGAACTCGAAATTCATGGAATGTTCAAACCTTGAAGGCAAAAGAAGGAGATGTATATCTCTTGAAAGATCTTTATTCTAAAGGGTATGATATCCAGATGGTTATCTTGGATGGAAAAGCTACTATTGCACCACAACCTGCATGGAAGCATAGTACCTATGGAAACGTTTATGTGAAAACTACAGTTGATGCCGTTGTTAATGGTAAAAACATTGATATGACGATTGACCATCATGTGCAAAATCTTGGTTCGTTTGGTAAGTTCTTCGAATCAATAACGTTACCTTAAATTTTAAAGATAAAAGGTGGGGAAACCCACCTTTTTCATTATATTTATTATTAACTCAAACAGGTATTTATGAAGAAATTTATTTTTGCTGTTACTCTTTTGGTTGGCTTTTCGGCGGTGGCCCAAATCTCCACCTTTAAGCTCTCCAACGGATTTACGGTCATCATTAATGAGGATCATCGTACACCTACCGTTTTTGGTAATATTGTGGTTCGCGCCGGTTCGGTTGACGACCCTGCCGATGCAACCGGTCTTGCTCACTACCTCGAACACGTAATGTTTAAAGGTTCCGAAAATGTAGGAACCACCGACTGGAATAAGGAAAAAGTGCATTACGAGAAGATTATTCAACTATACGACAGGCTTCGTGAAGTACCTCTTTCAGAGCGTGAAGCCATTCAAAAGGAGATTAACGAAGAGTCTATTCTTGCAGGTGCTTATACAATCAACAACGAATACAGCAACCTCATTCAATCCATTGGTGGCACAAATCTTAATGCCTCTACCGGTTATGAGCTTACCCAATATTTCAATCTCTTCCCTTCGTACCAACTGAAGAAATGGTTAACTCTTAATTTAGACCGTTTCAAATCGCCTGTTTTCCGTGGTTTTCAGGCCGAGCTGGAGACTGTCTATGAGGAGAAAAACATGTACTCCGACAACCCGTTTAGTGTGTTGGGCGAGGAATTCAGCAAAGCCATCTACGGAGCGTCGTCACCCTATTCACGCCCCATTGTGGGTGAGACAGAGCATCTTAAAACACCATCGTTACGCAAACTTGTAGAGTTCTATCACACCTATTATGTGCCTTCCAACATGTGTATAGTTCTTTCGGGCGATGTTGATGCAGCTACTGCCAAGCCTCTGTTAGAGGAGACTTTCGGTACGTGGAATCCCACAAATAATATTAACAAGCAAACAATCACACCATCAGTGGTTAAGTCGAAAGTGGTGGTTAAAAAGAATATAACACCCTTCCCGGCGGTTTTTATGGGTTATAAATGTGCCACAATCGACCATCCCGATAGCGATGTGCTGGATGTGATGGGTAAAGTGTTGAGCAATAGAAGCAATACAGGTCTTCTCAATCGCCTGGTTATCGATAACGAACTGATGCAGGTGCAGGTTAGCATCGATTTGCAGAAATATGACGGCTCTTTTCAACTTATTGGTGTTCCTTCGTTCGACGTAAATAAGATGGATTTCAACTCACTGGCATCCGTAGAGAAATTGTTAATCAAGTGTTTAGACGAACTGAAGAAAGGCAATATTGACGATTGGCTCTTGCAGTCGGTAAAAGATAACTTGCTGATGGAGTATGAGCTTGGTAAAGAGTCGAACTCCAGTGTTGGTATGCAATTGTCGCACAATTTTGCTTATGGTTTGCCCATCGAAGATTTCGAGAATTATGCCTCTAAAATAAAAGCAGTTACCAAAGAGCAGATTGCCGAGGTTGCAAACCGCTATTTCACATCATCTTATGTGGTAATGCAATCGCAAAAGGGAAAACCTGCCAAGGATGAGCTTTCCAAGCCTAACTACAAACCTATTGTGCCTTCCAAAGGCCAGGTATCGGCATTTGCCACCGAGTGGATGAACCAGCCTTTCGCCGAGCCTAAGCTGGCGTATATCGATTTCGATAAGGATGTTCAAAAGAGCTCATTAGGCCAAGGAATCACCTTCTTCCACACTCAAAATGATGCCAACGACATTTTTTCAATGACAATCAGATACGGTGTTGGTACAGCATTGATTCCGGAGTTGAAATATAGTGTCGATCTGATGAACCGTGCTGGTGTGCTTGCGCAGTATAACTCTTATGAACTTAAAAAGGAGTTTAGCCGTCTTGGGTGCGTTGTCAATTTCTCGGCCGATAAAAGTTATACCTACGTCTCTATCAGAGGCAAAGAGGCCAACCTTGCTAAAGCATGTC
>JBDHYT010000411.1:0-2998 GCA_039811485.1 Marinilabiliaceae bacterium
TGTGTAACCAAATTATAAAATTCAGTTATTTCATCTATACAATCATTAAACTACTTTTTAGTGTTTCTGAAATAAAGGAAGGTTTAACCAGATTGGGATTCGCGTATAACGACCAAAACAAATAACCATCACATTATGAAAACATCAGTAACAATATCAACAATCATCATATTACTATCAATAGTAATTTCCTGTAATAATAGTCCATCATCATATAAAAGTTTCAGCGGCGATAAGACAATCGAATTTAGAGTTGATTCGGTACTTAAGCAGATGACCATAGATGAAAAAATTGGCCAAATGAGCCAGTTTTCAGCCAATTGGTCTGTAACCGGTCCTGTTATGCCTGATGATTTCTTGCCCTATCTTGAAAAAGGATTGGTGGGTAGCATTTTTAACGCCACTTCGATTGAAGGTATTATGCAGTTTCAAAAAACAGCAGTAGAGAAAACCCGCCTCGGCATACCCATTCTCTTTGGGCAGGATGTAATTCACGGTTATAAAACCATTTTCCCTATTCCTCTTGCTGAGTCATGCTCATGGGATTTGGATTTAATTAGGAAGACAGCCGAGATTGCTGCAGAGGAGGCAAGTTCTGAAGGAATAAACTGGACTTTTGCACCCATGGTTGACATTAGTCGTGATGCACGCTGGGGAAGGGTAATGGAAGGAGCCGGTGAGGATCCATATTTGGGAAGCAAAGTTGCAGAAGCACGTGTTTGGGGCTTTCAGGGAGGAAGTGACTGGCGGAATTTGATAAAAACAAATACTCTGCTTGCCTGTGGGAAACATCTTGCCGCATACGGCGCGGCCGAATCGGGACGTGACTACAATACTGCCGAATTATCGGAACATACATTACGAAACGTATATCTTCCTCCTTATGAGGCGGCACAAAAGGCGGGCGTTGCCACATTTATGGCTTCTTTTAACGAAATAAACGGAGTGCCTGTAACTGCCAACAAATGGCTCCTGACCAATATTCTCAGAGACGAATGGGGATTCAGAGGTTTTGTAGTAAGCGATTATACAGGAATCAACGAACTTGTGCCTCATGGTGTGGCAAAAGACGAAAAACAAGCGGCTGAGTTGGCTGCAAATGCAGGTGTTGATATGGATATGACAGGTGCAACATTTATTAAGTATCTGAAACAGGCAGTTGCCGATGGTGTTGTTTCTGAAAATAGTATCGACAACTCAGTAAGACGTATTTTGGAGATGAAGTTTTTGCTGGGGCTCTTTGATAATCCTTATCGCTATCTGGATGAAAACAGGGCGAAAGCAACTATTCAAAAACCGGAGTTTATACAAACTGCCAGAACGATGGTTGCCTCATCGGTCGTACTCTTGAAAAACAACAATAGTATTCTTCCCATCAATAAATCAGCCAATAAAACCATTGCACTTATTGGGCCATTTATTAACGATTCAATAAATCTAAATGGCGAATGGGCAGGATTGGGCAATAGAAACAAAAGCATAACACTACTGAGAGGGCTGACCGACAAGTACATGGGGAGCAGTATCAAACTTTTATACTCTAAGGGATGTGATATTAATAAGTCAACATCACAGATGGCTACCGAAGCAATAAATATTGCTAAAAAAGCAGATGTAATTTTAGTTGCAATGGGTGAAGATTTCAATTGGTCGGGTGAAGCCGCCGTTAGAACAAACATTAATCTTCCATCTGTGCAAAAACAACTTTTGTTGGAACTCAAACAATTAGGAAAACCATTAATTCTGGTAAACTTTAGCGGCCGTCCCATAGATCTGTCGTGGGAAGATGAGAATCTGGATGCCATCATTCAGGCATGGTTTCCCGGTTCTGAGAGTGGCAATGGTCTGGCTGATGTTATTGCGGGTGACTATAATCCATCGGCTCGTTTAACAATGTCATTTCCACGAAATATTGGTCAGATACCAATCTATTACAATCAAAAAAACACCGGACGGCCGGTAAACCTGAACAACGAGAGTGTTGATTACAAGTCAAATTACATAGATGCATCAGTTACACCTCTTTATCCTTTTGGCTATGGATTAAGTTATACTCAATTTGAAATATCGGATGTTAAGCTTAATAAGTCCATATTAAGGGTAAAAGATGATTTTGTTGATGTTAGTGCAAAGGCCACTAACAAAGGAAACACCGAAGGAGAATTTGTAGTTCAACTATATACCCGCCAGTTGAATGCATCAGTTACCCGACCTATAAAGGAACTTAAAGGATTTGTAAAACTCAGACTGATGCCGGGAGAGACAAAAGATATCACATTTAAACTTACTTCGGATGATTTTGCCTTCTACGGTATCAAAATGACAAAGGAGACAGAACCCGGCAAAATAGAACTATGGGTGAGTCAACATTCATCTGATGAAACAAATAGAGTTGAGTTTGAAATAGATAACTAATCAGTAGCGATTGTTTTCAGAGTGCGCAAGAACCTAAAGCACATTCAATTGACAATTGAAAGTGGAAAATTGAAAATTGAGAGTGGAGTAGAGGATAGAGGGTCGTGGTTTGTGGTTCGACAGGCTCACCATGACGGAGGCGTCACCCAGAGCTTGTCGAAGGGTGAGCCCGTCGAAGGGACCATGACGTGGTTCGACAAGCTCACTATGACGGAGGCGTTACCATGAGTTTTTACCCAATAAATTTGGTCATAATGTGTTGATGACAAGGGGAGAAACTATTTTGGGTATTTTAAAAGATTTAGCTACGCTGAACTTCGTTTCTCCCTGCGGTCGGAATGACCTTACCATCCATGATTTTCTGTGTGTCATCAGTGTCATCCGTGTGTAATTTGAAAAACGGCAAACGCATTAAGCATTTATGCGGCATCGTCACGTCCCTATCATCCATGTTTTCAGTGCTATCAGTGTTATCCGTGCCATCCGTGTGTAGTGGCAATAAAACGCAAAAATCCCCGGCATGGATTCATACCGGGGATTCTCTTTAAAACGGCGGCGACCTACTCTCCCACTTAATCGCAGT
>JBDHYT010000412.1:0-2996 GCA_039811485.1 Marinilabiliaceae bacterium
TATGGATGTACCCATTGCATGATGGCTTGTCCTACCGGAGCCATACGGATTCGCGGTGGTTATGCCACCATCCGCGACGAGTGGTGTGTTGACTGTGGCGAATGTATGAAAGCGTGTCCTGTTGATGCAATTTTTGTGGAACAGGACGACCTTGACCGTATCTTTGATTTCAGATACCGTATAGCCATACTTCCTTCGGTGTTTTTGGGCCAGTTTAAGGCTGAATATGATACGGCACGGATAATAAGTGTTTTATATAAGATTGGTTTCCATAAAGTTGTGCTCTCCGAGTATTCGGTTGACTATATCCGCGAGGCTATGCACAAATTTCAGAGTGGTGGCGAGGCCGAAAAACCGATGATAAGTGCCTTCTGTCCAGCGGTGGTTCGTCTTATTCAGGTTAAATTCCCTTCGTTGGTCGATAATATTGTTACCCTGAAGCCGCCTATCGATACCACAGCCATGCTTGTAAGGTCACAGGCTGAAGACCAGGGTGTTAAGGCAGGTGAAATAGGAATTTTCTATGTCACTCCTTGTGCTGCCAAAATTGCAGCAGTCAAAAGCCCCGTTGGCGAATGCTGTTCGGCTGTGGATGGTGTTATCAATATGGATTTTCTCTACAACAGGGTGCAGCAGGAGCTTCATGCTGGCAACGATGAGAGTGCTCAGGCCTCTCCATTTGCCACAGCCGACGGTTTGCGATGGAGCCTTACCAATGGTGAAGCGGTGCACATGGACGGACGATGCCTTGCCATTGATGAGATACACAACGTTATGCGGTTTCTCGAAAGGCTTGAAAATGGTGAGATTGAGGGCGTCGATTTTCTTGAACTGCGTGCCTGTGACTAGGGGTGTGCAGGGGGTGTGTTACTGTCGGGAAACAGATTTCTGATAGCCGAACGCATCAGGAGTATGGCCTTTGCCATTGATGACGATAGGGCGAAAATGCCTGAATATGAGAAATACAGAAATTTTGTAAACGAAAATATCAGTGTTGGAAGGGTTGAGCCACGCTCGATGGTTACACTGCACGAGAAGATGGATACCGCCCTCAAACGGATGCAGCGGGTAAGGAGGCTGATGTGCTATCTGCCCGGCATCGACTGTGGTGCCTGCGGTTCGCCAAACTGCCAGAGTCTGGCCGAGGATGTGGTGCGCAACGAAGCCTATCTCTCCAACTGTGTGTTTATTCAGCGGATGATGGAGAAACATCGCAGACTCAGCAATGAGCATGCATTCAGGATAATAGAACAGACCTGGGGCAAAGACCGCCTCGATAAGGATTGCTACAAGAAAGGAGCTAAAAATGAACGTATCTGATCTCATAAAAGAGCTGAACCTCACCATGTTTGGTGGTGCAGGTGGTGTCGGACGCCAAATAACCGGCGGTTACACCAGCGACCTGCTCAGCGATGTAATCGGCAATGCCGATGAGGGTAATGTTTGGATTACTCTTCAGACCCACAAAAACGTGATGGCGGTGGCATCGCTCAAAGATGTGGCTGCCGTGGTGATAGTGAAGGGAAGCCTCCCCGAGGACGGAACCATCGAACAGAGTAACAGCGAGGGTATTCCGCTTCTTGGTACTGAGATGGAGACGTTTGAGATATCAGGACGAATTTATGAACTTATAAAAAACTGCTGACATGACACTTTACAGGGCCGATATGCACATCCACACCATCCTTTCGCCATGCGGAAGCCTGGAGATGAGCCCTGTGAACATTCTCAAAGAAGCTGCACGCAACAAGCTGGATATGATAGGCATAACCGACCATAACACTACACGGCAGTGTGCCGCCGTCAGGCAACTTGCCGAAGGAACGGGTATAACAGTGATTTGTGGTGCCGAAGTGAATACACGCGAAGAGATTCACTGTATTGCACTGTTTGGTAATGACAACTCACTGGGTCAGTTTCAGTTGTGGTTAGATATGCGTCTTCCCGACATCAGAAATAATCCCGAAAAGTTTGGTGACCAGGTGTGGGTAGATGTTGATGAGAATATTGCAGGTGAGGAGCCCCGCCTGCTTATTTCGGCCATTAATGCGTCTCTCGAAGAGACACAGCAAATGGTGCATTCGCTTGGCGGAGTGTTTATTGCCGCCCATGCCGACAAAACCAGAAACAGCGTAATCAGCCAGCTGGGATTTATTCCGGATGATGTGGTGTTTGATGCGATTGAGATTAGCAGCAATACTGATAAGGAGTTGTTCATAAGGCAATTCCCCTATCTTAAAGATTACTCTTTCATCACCTCATCGGATGCGCACTACCTGCATCAGATAGGGAGTGCATATACCGAAATAGAGATGCATGATGCTTGTTTTGAGTCGCTTAAGCAGAGCCTTAAGTTCAATGGCGGCATAACATGCATCAGCAATAGAAAAAAATCGTAGCAAATGAAAGACCTGTCGATGCATATTATGGATATAGCACAAAACTCGGTGAGAGCCAAAGCATCGGAGGTGGAGATAGATATTGCCGAAAGGGAGGGTGTTATCACCATCAGAATAGGCGACAACGGAACAGGAATGGATGAGGTAACCCTGGCAAAAGTTACCGACCCGTTTTTTACTACGCGCACCACAAGACATGTGGGACTTGGTCTGCCACTTATCAGGCAGAGTGCCGAACAGACAGGTGGCAGTGTTGATATAGCGTCGAAGCCCGGTGTTGGAACCAAAGTTGATGTGGTTTTTATTAAGTCGCATATCGACTGTCAGCCTTGGGGAGATCTGCCAAAGACAATAACACTGCTGATGGTGGGGCATCCGGATGTTAATTTCCTGTTCAGATACAGCAATAAAGAGAAATTTATTATAAGCAGTAACGATATAAAGGAAGCAGCAGGAGCCGGGAATTTTCACAATCCGCGCACAATAAAACTTATTGGTGCTATAATGGATGAAAATATGGCTGAGGCAGGCTTCAAACCCGATTAGTAAATTTATACCTATGTCTATGAATAGATCGGAAGAGCACACATCTTAACT
>JBDHYT010000413.1:0-2994 GCA_039811485.1 Marinilabiliaceae bacterium
CCCTGGTAGATAAATTATACCATCAAGATTCGATTCAATCGCCTTAATATGGTTAATAATACTTTCAACTAGTGAGTTTCCCATAACTTTGATTTTCGTTTTCTATTCCTACTCATTTGGCTTTTCGGTATCGCCCCGTTTTTAATTTGGTTTCTGGTCTCCAATTTGTTTTTGAGTTACTATCTGCGTAGTAAAATACCTATATAGATGTATTTCATTCTCTGGCTTTTAAGATATACCGTAGCCCAATGATCGAAACAACTCCACCCATAATCATTGTCAAAATAGGAAAAGTTAAATCCTTTTTGTAGAGTACTGGCAGCTTTTCTCCACCCAAGTTTTTTGATAACTCATTTAAAATTCCAATACCTTGCTCAATTTTATTCGGTCTAATATCCTGATAACCAAAATACAAAATAAAAATACCAATAACTATTATAATCAAGCCTGCAATTACCTTCTCTGATTTCATAACGATTTGTCTTTCTGATTAAAGATCATTACCACAGTGATAACAAATTTTATCCAACGGGTCAATAGTAAGTTGTTTTCCGCAATTTGGGCAATAGAATTCAGTCGGAGAGCTCTGAGAATCATTAATATTGACTATTCCGAATGAGTTGAATTTATTATGAATTGCCGAAACTCCTATGCAGATCAAACCTAATTTCAAATGTAGGATCAGCAAAACGATCCCTCCTTTGATGCCTATCTTCTTTAGTTCAGCAATTGAACTATCGTTTGATGCTGCTATGAAAAAGCCAAATATTCCAATGATTATTAAAACAATTCCAAGCCCACTCATCACGTTTTCGAGCCAAACTGACTCTTTTGTCGGTTTTTTCAGTATCTCTGCTATTAAATAGCTTATTCCTGCGAATGAAAGAAAAATAATTCCAGTATAGATGGGTAACACGAGTACCTCCGGCTCCCGGCTGATTAATTTATGGAATTTGTTTATAATCGTACCAGGAACTATTAACCCTGCAAGAAAAAAAACAATAGTTAGTGTAAAAAGTGCAACAACAAGAATGTTATACTTTTTGTCATAAAATGTTTGGATGTCAAGTGGTTTCATACAATTATTTTTTAACGATTTGTGCTTTAACGATTTGTGTATTTCAATCAAAAGGTAACCATATTAACCTTAGCATTTGCAAAGCTTCATTAGCAAAGAATTAGCCAAATGCTATTAATTTCATTCATTTTGAAACATCAAATTAAGGCTGCATTTTATCTATCATGTCATCAAAGGTATAGTAGTCCTGCTAGATGTTCCAAATTCATTATTACTTGTTTTTTGTAAGGTATTATAAAGGGCGTGAATGGTCGCTTTTAACACATTAATCGTTTTTATTTTAAATGTATGATTCAACATTTAAAGCAAATTAGTTACCTTGCACTCCCAAATTCAATCAATTATGCGTCATTTTGTGTTGTTGGTCTTACTTTGTTTAGGAGGACTTCAAGCAGTGCCGCAATCCATCCCCCTGCAGCATTTCACCACGCGCAATTCGGGTTTGGTGCAGAACCAGGTGATGAAAATCAACAGGGGAGAGGATGGCGCATTGTGGCTGAGCACTTATGGCGGTCTTAGCCGGTTTAACGGCAAAAAGTTTACCAATTACACCATCAACGAGGGCCTGCAAACCAACATCGTGTTTGGAACCCTGGATTTCGACGACACCCTGTGGATTTCAACACGCGATGGCATTGACATCCTTGTCAATCACAAACTCTCGAAATTCTTTGTAAGTCATTCAAGGGGAATGTATTACGCTGAGTTTTACAGAAATGACGACTTGTTTTATTTGCTCAATGTAAATGAACCCACCAATGAAAAACTAAAGAGAGTTTATCAGGCTTTCGATGTGCGTAAAAGAAAGCTAACCGCCAGTTTTTATTGCATGACAGCATTCCCATCCTGGGCGAATTGATACCCTGGCAGGACAGCGCCCTGTGCTTGGGATCTGAGGGGCTTTATGTAACATCGCTGAGAGATTTCAAGGCACATAAAAAGGTTGTTCCTGTACTAAATAATGATTATAAAACCACACAACTGCTCAATGGGTTTGTAGCTTACAACCGATTGGATGATCATGGTGTTTCCGTGGGTACTGGACTTGACTATGTCCATTGTAGTCCCGGGTTTCCGATAGCAAAGGTATTGGATTTAAAAGATCATAAGATTTTAAAAAACCTTTCCTTTTCAATTCCATTCGGCAAGCATGGTTTCAGGTTTCTCGACATGGATTTGAGGCTTTTTAAAATCAAGGACGGAGATCCTAACATTCTGGCCGACATCTCTTCGGTGCACCACGACTATTGGGTGAGCGACGACTACTGGATGCTGGGAACTGACAATGGCTTCTATAAACTGGAAATGGGTGGCTTTGAATATTACAGGGCAAAAGATGGTTTCCCAAAGGACGTATGGTCGGCGCTGCCCGATTCTGCCGGACGCATCTGGTTTGCCGGATTCAATAATAAGGAGGCGCAGGTTTATGATGGCCAGAAGTTTTTTACTTTTCCCAAAGATAGACCAAAAAGCTATTACAACAGTGCCGTCATGGGCTTCAACCACGACATCCTCTTCCCTTCGCACATTGGAATAAGTGTTTTTAAACAGAGTGGAAAAGCACACAAGGAAATCAATCTTGATAAATCAACCCTTGGCCTGGCTCGTGATCCCCTCAAAAAGCTCATCCTCACCGGCACCATGGATAAAATGTACAGCATTGATACACTTTATCAAACAAAACTCCTTTTCGAAACCTCCGAGATCGGGCCTTACCAAACCATTCTCAGCATACTTCCGCACGACGGACGCTATTTCCTGGCCATGTCGAAGGGTTTTGGCGTCTATGATCCCACAACAGATAGGGGTAAGCTGCTTGTCAATAAAACGATGCGCGTAAGCGATCTGGCAACTGATACCACTGGCATGATTTGGTTAGCCACTGACCAGGGTTTGTTTACCTGGCAGGCTGATTC
>JBDHYT010000414.1:0-2987 GCA_039811485.1 Marinilabiliaceae bacterium
TAAGCTCATTATTAGTGTACTTAACCTCGCCCAACGGAATATTATGCGTTGATTTCAAAATGGCAGGCATGCCAATCCCGCCCTGCTCAGAGGCAATGGTGCGGTAATTGACCTAGCACCCTATGCCCATGGCTAATACGACTCCTATCCCACAAACAGAGACACTCATATTATCAGATTTTTCTATTTTCGCTTATATAATTGCAAAGAGTCTCCACAGAGTAAAAAATCTCTTTAGCCTTTGCAGGATCTTCTAACCGTATTCCATACGATTTTTCAAGAATTAAAATTATCTCCAAGGCATCGATGGAGTCGAGTCCCAAACCATCACCAAACAAAGGTGCCGAAGCATCAATATCCTCAGGAGTAAGTTCCTCCAAATTAAGAGCTTCTATTAGTTTAACCTTAAATTCTTCTTGTAGTTGTGTCATTTTCTATATTGTTAAGAGTTTAAAATCGGCTTCATATTCATTACCAAGCAATTCGCACCAACCATAAATTACAGCATCACAAACATTATCCTCAATTAGCTTTTGTGAATACTCTTTCATAAAATCCATGTTTTTCTCTTCACTGACAAAAACATTAAGTTCACCCTGAAATTTATGTTTTATTGCAATCTCAGCTGCCACCACATTGGCAAGAGTATAGACAAAAACAGCCGGAGAAGTGCCTTCTGGTAAATTTTGTTCCAATATCCGCTGATGGTTGATATCGGTATCGAGAGACGAGCTTCTGCTACTGACAATCAAGCCAATACGATGAGCAGGCATATCAAGTGTAATATCTTTAAGCAGCAGGCATGAAGCCACATAACCAAGTTTGGACAGATTATCCATCTTGAAAAACTTCATGTTCGACTCACCCAACGACTTATACAAGTCGCGGATACGAGTTCCAAAATCGGTTTGACCATCATTCCTGATATCAAAGGAGGCCAATTCACGATAATCAACTCTAACAGAAGATGATACATTGTCTTTATTACAATACTCCGCCTTAGAGAGAACAACTGCAGCATTGGTACCACCAAAACCTGATGCTGTTTTAATACAATGATTTACCTCTATATTCCGATGGTTGCCCGATACATTTAATTCGTGTGGCACACCATTATTATCGTACCCCTTCACTCCAAAAACAACATTATTCTGAAGTTGCAATATTGAAAGAATAATCTCCACCACACCAGACGCTCCTAAAGTGTGACCAAGGTATGGTTTCAATGAGTTACAGGGCACATTGGTCAATGATGCCAAATTAAGTGCCTTACTCTCCATCTCATCGTTAAATACCGTACCTGTGCCATGAGCATTCACAAAACCAATATGTGAAGCATCAACTCCAGCCTGAGTCATAGCCCCGTTAATGGCGTAAAAAAGCCCGTCACCGGTTCTGGACGGTCCTGAAATATGATTGGCATCATCGGATAAGGCACCACCCGAAACAACTATTTTAGATTCTGATTTCGACCCATCAGCGCTGAGCATCAACACGCTACACGCTTCACCAAGTGTAAGTCCGTCACGGTTGACATCATAAGGTCTGCAGACTGATGCACTTAAAGATTTAAACGAGTTAAAACCACTTACTACAAAACGGCTCACCACATCAACGCCGAGAACATAAACATTATCGTACTCACCACACTCTATAAGGCGCGCAGCCACCACCACAGCAGCCACCCCCGATACACAGGCATTGGATACTATCAATGGTTTATTGCTACACTCAAAATGCTTTTCAAGTTGATTGGCCATACTCCATAAGTACGAACGCCGGAAATCATCATTAATACAATCTATATTGCCTTTTGTAGTAGATATTATCAATAAAGAACGTGAATCATTCAATGAAACACCTGCCTGTTTTATGGTTTCAGAAAGTGCTGAAATTGAAAGCCTTTCGGCATCTGCATAATTATCCAATCCGCTTAAATCGAGCTTATCCCGATCTATAAGAGCTACCGACGAGTTGAAATACGGACTAAGATTGGTGGTATATGACATTACCGCATCATAGTTCTGCTGCGAATTAACACCCAACGAACTGATGATGGTGTGAGCTCCGCAATATACCTTTTTCATACAATTCCCCATTGACTCTTCCATTTATTAAAAAACTCCGGTGCAAGTAGTTGTAAATCTCCTTGTTGATCACAAAATACCTGCACACTGGTTCCTGTGGCAACTATTTCGCCATCACTCTCGCGGCGGAGGATGTATTCAAAACAGATTTTTGCCGCTTTATTATCTATGAATCTGGTTTCAACGATAACAGAATCGCCATAACGCAGTGATTTTTTATACTGCAGGGTCATATCAACCATTGGAGCAGTATAGCCACTATTGTAGATGTCCATATAGCCCAAGCCGGGATACTCACGTCCGAATGCCTCACGTCCATCCTCAAAATAACGTACATACTCGCCATGCCAGACAATATGCATTGAATCGACCTCGCTGAACCGAACCTTAACAACAGTAGTGTTAACCAATTTCGCTTCACTAAAACTCCGTTTTGCCATAACCCTATTGTTGAAGATAAATTTTCATTTTACACTCGGCAAGTAAAGTATCATCATGTTTCACCTGTGCCGATATAAGTGATATATTCATTATCTCCTGCTCCAGAAAAATCCCGGTTTTGATGGTATCGCCGTCAACGGGCAGAGAATGAATACTCATCTTATCTACCGAACCAATAAAACCGACAGGCACATCCCTGCCTTCACTTATGCAAATATAACCAACCCTAAGTGCTGCCGACTGAGCTATATGTTCAATCAAACCACACTCATCGAGTATTCCGTTTTTAACGAAAATATTTTCAGGATTCACATCAAGACTACTGAAAGAGACATTATCTACAATCCCATAAAAGCAATCTACCATAACAATAGGCTCTCTTTGCGGAATATAATTCAGAATATCATCTCCTGAAATTATGGCTTTCTCAAATACTCCCATAGTGGTCCTTTTTTATTA
>JBDHYT010000415.1:0-2987 GCA_039811485.1 Marinilabiliaceae bacterium
GGTGCGCAAGTTCGAGGGCAACAGCCTTACCAAGCCTTGCAGCACCACCGGTAATAAAAGCACTCTTCACTCCCATCAGAACTCCTCGATTACAATATGTTGCTTATCAATTCCAAGTGAAGCAAGTGTCTCACCCACAGCCTTCATCATAGGTCTCGGGCCGCACAGATAGTAATACTTAAACCCGGCTTCGGAATATTTTTTAATAACATCGGCAGTAACATAACCATGTTCATAGCCAGGTTTATCCTCTTCCGAAAGAACGTTAATGAAATTTTTACCCAGAAGTTTTGAGAAATAGTCTTTCAGAATTATATCGGCCTCAGTTTTATTGGCAAACAGCAGCTTGTTACCTGCAACACTGTTGGTACGCTCCAGTTTTTTTAGAATCGCCAGGAAAGGGGTAATTCCGGCACCACCTGCAATAAAGATACCATCACCCCGGTAACGGATACTTCCGAACGGCTTATGCAGAAACAGAGTATCGCCGGCCTTAACGGTAAGAAGTTCATTGGTAACACGGTTGCGCTGGGGGTAGGTTTTGATTACAAACTCTACAACATCATCTTCGGGAAGCGACACAAATGTGAAAGCACTCAGTTTATCGTCCCAGCCCGGCTTATCTATTGCTATATCGGCAGCCTGTCCCGGCTCGTAGGTATAACCTTCAGGTTTTTCAACGGTAAGATGGAGCACATCATGTGTAAGATGCTCTATCGAAATTACTTTTACTTTATTTGCCATAGCATTAAGGTTTAAAAATTAGGTTTATTTTTTAAACTATTAAAAGTGCCGATTGTTCACCTGATTAGTAAAGATGTTATACCAAACATCAAAAATTGTTTAACATTAAAATAAACAACAATGTCAAAACGAATGAATCTGGGTGTAGTAGCTCCCGAGGCATATAAAGCTATGCTTGGCCTTGAAAAATATCTGGCAGGCACCGGAATGGACGAAAAACTATATGAACTTATAAAAACCCGGGCATCACAAATCAACGGATGCGCCTACTGCCTCAACATGCACACCCGCGATGCCATTAAAATTGGTGAAACACCTCAGCGGCTGTTTGTGCTTGATGCATGGCGCGAGACTGAACTATTCACACCCAAGGAGAGAGCTGCCCTGGCACTTACCGAAGCACTTACACTGGTATCGGTAAATCAGGTAACCGATGATGTTTACAATGAGGCTGCAGCCCTGTTCACCGAAAAAGAGCTTGCTGATATCATTATGGCAATAGTAGCAATAAACGGCTGGAACAGAATAGCTATCTCAACACACAAACCACTGGATTAAATAAAAAAGGAGCAGAAAGATTACACACCTCTCTGCTCCCAACCAAGAAAAACAGTGATTATTTACTGCTCAAAATCTTCACTATATGAGGTTTTGGGCATAAGCACCACTTCGCCATCGATTGAATCGGGCACTACAACCATCAAAAAAGGGCGTGAAGCATAGCTTTGCTTAGCTCCCATAACAATATCGTAATTGAAATATAATGAATCGCCTTCGGCAACCATCTTGCCGGGGCGCATCTCAATATTCCGGTCTGTAACACCTCCATCAACCACTATAACATACTCATTATCAAAATCAATGGCTGTAGGTTTTCCATTCGGCCCCATTACTGCTGCCATACCAAACAGAGTATCAAAATCATTTTTAGTGGTGATAACTGATGATTCAAACTCACCAACACCGTTTTTAATAAAATAGTTGGATGTTGTTTTGTAGTTAACCTCCATGCTACGACCCTGATTTGATTTTTTACAATTTCCCATATTACACCCCATCAAAGCAGCTATAACAAAGATACCCAATATTAAATTACCTATCTGTCTCATTCTTATTATTGGAATTAATTATTACAAACCAAAAGTATTAATAAAACAGTTGACTTTAAGTTAATTAATAATGAAAAACATTTAACTATATAAATATAAAAACAGCATAACTACTTTTAAAACATTTTTTTGCATTAAAATTATATAAATCCGAACATTATAAATTATTTCTTAATTAGGATGCTAATAGAATATCGCAGTGTAAATCATCACCTGAACTTCGTGCAATCATTGAAAAAACTAAACTCAGCAATATCATATTTCAGGCTTACAAAATAAAAAACGGCTGCTTTGATTCTTCAGGCAGCCATTTTTATTTATTTTATTTACAGGCAATTAATCCTTAACCCATATTGCTTTTTTGAATACTTCCCAGTGCTCGGGAGTCATTCTCTCGGGGGTAAAGAGACAGATACCGGCTGCTCCGTTTTTCATTGAAGCATCAATTGCCACTGCAAGTTCTTCAGGTGTAAGTCCATGATTTTCAGGATCGGGCTCACCGGTTTTCTTCGCAGGATCAGGACAAATAAAGAGTCCGCTGTAAAGAGGTTTCTGATTATTCAAAGACTCTACACCCTCTTTTACCATATCACCAACCCACATAGGGCCTTCAAGATAGAAATCGTTGTAATTCATTGGGAATACCACATCCAGATCCCACTTGTTCCACTGCTGGCGTACAATCTTCTCAGCTACAGAATGAGGTCCAGGGAATACTGCCGCAGTAAGCTTTTTATCAACAGCATGCACATCTTTGGCAAGACGGTTAACCAGATTGGTAATCAGATCATAGCGATACTGCTTCCACTCCTGAACCTGTGAAGGATCTTCAACCGCTTTAATATCGATACCCGACAACTCCTTAAAGCGCTCAACACATGTGTCGCAATAGCAGTAGTCGAACTGAGGATACTCACGATCCATTACAAGGCCATACTTATCCCAAAGACCGCGCGCCAGGATCACATCAGGATAACGGATATAATCAAGATGGATGGCATCAACTTCCGGAACTTCAGCAACAGATGTGTACATTTTACTTAAGAAATTATAACCCACTTCACGGTTGGGACACAGGAATTTATAATAATCAACATAGGCAGGTTTTTCGAGAGCCGAGATCGGAAGAGCGTC
>JBDHYT010000416.1:0-2985 GCA_039811485.1 Marinilabiliaceae bacterium
ATAAGTTACTCATACACATAGAGATGGTGTTTGTGAAAATCTGTGTAATCCGTGGATAAAATACTTTTTGGACAACCCCAGTATAGAAAGGTTTCTCCGCACGGAGTGCGGCACAATACTCAGATTTACAGAATCAATTTACCAAAAATACCACTCCTGAGGCATCAATTTTTCCTTTGGTTGACATTGTTTTCTTTGCATTGTTTTTATCGTCAAGATATATTTTGATGTAGTAATAGCCCTTCTTTTTGAACTTCATATCGAGGTTGATATAGCCATCAGCATCGGGAGCAGGCATGTCGGGTTTCCATATCGAAAACTCCTCTTCATTGCTGAAATCTTTATATGAGTTCGTTCTGTTGATTTGTGCCGGTGTGAAGCTTTTGGGTTTGGGGAGATATAGTGCAATTGCAGCGATTGGTGTCATCTTACTATCAATGGGTTTGAAACTTAACGATACTGTTTTGTTGCGTTTTGCCGTGTGGCTTACAGGTTTAAAGTCAATATATCTGTCAAGAAATTCCTCGTAATATCGGAACTCTTCCTTATAGGTAGCGTAACCCAGGCCTACATAGTTGTGGTGTTTATCAATGCAGTTCTGTTTATGGCCGTCGTTTGGTTTCTTCTCTGCCATAAATGAATCGTGCATCTCTCTCATTTGCGATGCTACTGTTTTGGGTTCAGTATCAAGAGCTTGCGAGCTGCTGATGCTTGATGCGTTTTCGCTTATATGGTCCATCCCGCCCGCCTCGGCATACCTTATGAAAGGAGTAGAGCCGTTTATTCCGAAGTGCCCCATGAAACCATTACGTGCTCCCTCGGCGCAGATGCTGTTTGCCACCCTGCTTGCCAGTATATCGAGCTTCACAGGCTGAACATTATGTTTTTTCCTGCTTTTGTTGATGTATTCCACCTGCTTAAGTTTCAGGATTATAGCCTCCTTTGAATCCTTGAATTCAGTGAGTCTTTTCTCTTTTTCATTGAGTTTCAAGTATTGTTCGAGCTCTTCGTTTGTTTGTGCCACTCCGGTTGCAGCAGTAAAGATAAAGAGTGATAAAAACGCAATGATGAACTTGGATGCAGTGGTTGTCATATTGATTGTTTTATGTGAATAGCTAAAGAGTACTACAAATAATTTGCCATAGGGAAAATCGGTTATTATGAAGAGTGAATGATTAAAGCACTATATTTGTTGATGAATCTGGTATTAGCCACTAATATCACGAATGTTTTTCTTTAAATATAAGTAACTTAGAGATATTGGTGACTTTTGAGTTCTTAATCATAAGTTTTTAGTTATGAGTGATCGGAAAATGCTGAATGATAGCTATTATCGTACCTATACATCTTTGTTGGATATAGATATAAAATCGGCTTTTAATGAAATAAAAGAGAGAGAGAGGACGGTAGAAAATTTCAGATTTTACACGGCCGTTTCAGTTATGGCGTCATCCCGTATAGAAGGAGAACAGATGGAAGTTGATAGTTATGTAAAACATAAAGTATTCAACATAGAGTATTTGCCCGAACTCACTGAGAAACCCAATGATTTGTATCGGGCTTATGAATTTGCAAGGGACAACTCCTTGACTCTTGATAACTTTTTTAAGGCACACACCATTGCCACAGCTCATTTATTGCCCCAGCTACAAAGAGGAGTAATAAGAAACTGCAATATGGTAATAATGGAGCAGCAAACCTTCCGTGTTCAGTATAAAGCTGCCCTGGCAGGTGTTGTCGAAAGCGAGTTTCAGCTTTTTTGGAGTGAACTGACCGAATTGAATGATTGCGATTTAAGTGAAGATGAGGTTTTCTATTATGCGGCTCTTATTCATCTTGTTTTTGTTAAAATCCATCCCTTTAATGATGGAAATGGGCGTATGGGCCGTTTGCTGGAAAAATGGTTTTTGACAACCAGGCTTGGTGAAAAGGCATGGTACATAGGTAGCGAATACTACTATTATCAGAATTTGCCGGCATATTATAATAATTTGGTACGTCTCGGGTTGTTCTACGATGAATTGCAGTATGAAAAGGGACTTCCATTTTTATTGATGTTGCCAAATGCGTTGAGTGTGAATAAATAAGAGTTTTGGCTGAGAGTAGGATATGGAAAATTGTAGGATTTGTGTAATATCGAATTGAAGAAAAAAGAGCCGGTGCATCTTCACACCGGCTCGATTTCAAGGTTTAGTTAAGGATAAATTATTAGGAATTACAAAGTTTCAGAAAATCTTCCACCTTTTTCACCATATTGCTGCTGCCCACATAAAATGGTGTGCGCTGGTGGAGTGACTCTGGTTCGATGTCGAGTATGCGCATCTTGCCGTTGGTAGCCTTACCGCCTGCCTGCTCCACAAGCATTGCTATGGGGTTGCACTCAAACAGAAGCCGGAGCTTCCCGTTTGGCGCACTGTCGGTTTCGGGATATATAAATATGCCGCCCTTAAGCAGGTTGCGGTGAAAATCGGATACCAGCGAGCCAATGTAACGCGACGAATATGGCCGGTGTGTTGAGGCATCCTTTTCCTGACAATATTTAATATATTGTTTTACGCCTTGAGGAAATTTCAGGTAGTTGCCTTCGTTGATGGAGTAAATTGTGCCATCCTCGGGTGTGGTAAGATTGGGGTGCGACAGGCAGAATTCGCCTATCGACGGGTCGAGGGTGAAACCGTTAACTCCCTGGCCGGTAGTGTAAACCAATATTGTTGAGCTGCCGTAGAGAATGTAACCTGCAGCAATTTGTTCGCTTCCCTTTTGCAGAAAATCATCCATCGTCGATTGTGAACCCATGGGTGTTACCCGGCGGTAGATGCTGAAAATGGTGCCAATCGAAACGTTAACATCAATGTTTGAACTTCCGTCGAGAGGATCCATAATAAACACATATTTGGCATCGTGTGCCATCTCGCCATCAAGAAAGATGAACGTGTCGTTCTCTTCATATGCTATACCGCACACCTCACCACTTCCGTAAAGTGC
>JBDHYT010000417.1:0-2951 GCA_039811485.1 Marinilabiliaceae bacterium
TACAATGCACAACAACACCTTGATAATAAAAATCATGAAGAAGCCATAAATATTGCACAGGCTTGTATTGAAGAATTTGCAGAGTGGATAACAGGCAACAGCATAGAGAGTGAAATTATTGAAAATCTGACATACGATTATCTCAAACGTCCATTAAAGATAATAGAGAAAGCGGCCATTACCACACTACTAAAAAATGAGATGTATAGTTATTTCAAAGAAAACATCGAAAAACCTGAATATCATATTTTCTTTTCTGAATTCAACTCCATTTTAGCAAACTTTGCAGGTAGCGAAAATGCTGATGAATATCTGCAACAACAGGATAAGCTGTTAAAAAAACTGGAAAATACAACGTCATACGAAGCCAAAACTATTCTCGATAATAAAATCCGCCTATATGAATCATTAAACAAACAGGAGGAGATTTGGAAAATATTGCTAGACAACATCAATATAGAGCCATACAGGGAAAGAGCTGTACAAACATATATTAACGAAGGCAAATTACAAGAAGCTAAAACACTTATAAACGAACATTTTAAAGAACCGGAATTCAGGAATAGGCTGTCCAGATATACCTGGCTGGAGTTTCTCTTAGAAATTGCTATAAAAGAAAATGATACAGCCACAATCAGAAAAATAACACTGGACGATCTACACAACAATTTTAAAGCAGAAACTTACAAAATTTACAGATCAACCTTCAATGAAGAAGAGGCTGGGAATAAAATGGAAGAGCTCCTCTCCTATTACAAACAGAATTTGGACTTCTCTTTTAATGACAGTATACCTCGACTGCTGATAAAAGAACAAGATACAGAACGACTTATAAGTTACTTTGAAGAAAATCCAATTATTGATCAGGTAAAAACCTATCACACACAATTTTACAAAAAATATCCAGAAAGAACACTAACCATATTCAGAAAAGCAATAGACCGACATGCTGAGGCCTATACAGGAAGAGGTGCCTATGAATATATTGCCGAGATGATGAATATGATGAAAACATTTGAAAACGGCGGAATTGTTGTTAAACAGATGGTGGCACAATACAGAACACTTTACAAAAGAAGACGGGCAATGATGGAAATCCTCGATAACCTTTAAACATCACTTTTAAATGAATGAAAAACAGCATAATACTGATTTACTCAAGTCTTTGTTCAGAGGCAGAGAGGATGTTTTTGCTGTAAGATGGGAAAAAGATGGTAAAAGCGGCTACATGCCGGCATATTATTTCGACCCTTACCATTATCGTCTTCATAAAATGAAAGGAGGCACATTTAAGGATTACAATGAAAAGACGTATTTAAAACTAACTGACAGAGAGATAGAAAAACACCTGGATGGCATTCAGCAGATTGGTTTATATCCACTGTTGCAGGACAATACGTCATGGTTTCTGGTTGCTGATTTTGATAAAACAAACTGGCAAAAAGAGGCAATCACATTCTTAAATGCATGTAAAGAGCAGCAGATTGAGGCTTATCTGGAGCGTTCCCGTTCGGGCAATGGTGGTCATGTGTGGATATTTTTTGAAAGCCCCTACCCTGCCGTCAAAAGCAGAAAGATATTTATTTCAATTCTTGAAGAGTCGGGTGCGTTTTCAAAATTTGATAAAAACTCAAGTTTCGACCGCCTGTTTCCCAATCAGGATTATCTGTCGGGTAAAGGTTTTGGCAATCTGATTGCGCTCCCTCTGTTCAAAACAAGTCTTGAAAAAGGAAACAGCTGTTTTATAAATCCTGAAACTTTTGAGCCGATTCCCAATCAATGGTTATTTCTGAGCAAAATAAAGCGGGTATCAATCAGTAAACTGGAACATCTTTATCATAACTTATCAGAATCAACAATTAGAAATACACCGAACATCACTCCTGATAAGCTACAAATCACCTTAACCAACGTGCTAACCATAACCAAACACAATATAAATGAGGCATTAACGAACTTCCTGAAAGAAAAACTTATAATACATAATTCGGAGTACATTATAAAAAAGAAGGCGGGCAAAAGCACCTATAGTACCGAACGTTTTTTCAATTTTATCGAAGACAGAGATAATGATATTGTAATCCCAAGGGGCTTTACTGGGCAACTCATACGATTCTGTAAGACTCAAAATATAGAATTCACATTTAATGATGAGAGAAAATTAAAGAAGCCTATTGAATATAATTTCAACATATCACTCCGTAGTCATCAACTTGAGGCAATAGAAGCCATCAGCAAAAAGAACTTTGGTGTTATAGTTGCACCACCCGGCTCGGGTAAAACAATTACATGCTTAAAAATCATTGCCGATAAAAAACAGCCTGCACTCATTATAGTACACAGAAAACAACTTCAGAATCAATGGATTGACCGTACCGAGGCTTTTCTTGGAATTCCACGGAAAGATATCGGCACCATCGGACAGGGAAAGATAAAAATTGGTAAGGCAGTCACTGTTGCCACCATTCAAAGCCTACAAAAACACTGCGGCAGGATTAAAGATGAATTTGGCACAATAATCATAGATGAATGCCACCACACAGCTTCAAAATCATATCGTGAAACTATCGGCCAACTAAATACATTTTATCTATACGGCTTAACAGCAACTCCGTTCAGAAAGTATAATGACGACAAAATAATTTTCATTCAACTGGGAGAAATAATTGTGGATATAAAACCATCTGATATAAAAGAGTTTAAGCATGCTAAAATAGTTATAAGAAATACTGAATTAGAAGTTCCTTTTAATTCCAGAACAGATAATTTTGAAGTTTTATCAAAGATACTCGTTCACGATTCCAATCGTAACAAGCTGATAATAAATGATATTACTCAAGAGATAAACAAAGGAAACAAGGTCGCTATAATCACAGAAAGGAAGGAGCATATTGAGACATTAAATCTGTTTTTGAAACAGCAATATGAAACAATTACTTTAACTGGTGAAG
>JBDHYT010000418.1:0-2904 GCA_039811485.1 Marinilabiliaceae bacterium
GTCGGATTTATGCGGATTTTTTTTGTCGTCTGATAAGGATGACGATTCAAATTCTTTTTTGAATTAAGCGGAACAAACAGTTATTGCATAAATATGAAAGAAAATGTTAAAAAGGTTGTGATTTTAGGGTCTGGTGCCCTTAAAATCGGTGAAGCAGGCGAATTTGACTATTCGGGCTCACAAGCACTTAAAGCTCTCAAGGAGGAGGGTGTTTACACGGTACTCGTTAATCCGAATATCGCTACTATCCAGACTTCTGAAGATATTGCAGATAAGATTTACTTCCTTCCTGTTACCCCCTTCTTCGTTGAGCAGGTTATTAAAAAGGAGAAACCCGATGGCGTTTTTCTTTCATTTGGTGGTCAAACCGCCCTCAACTGTGGTATTAAGCTCTTCCAGGCCGGTGTATTTGAGAAATATAACGTAAAAGTTCTTGGAACTCCTGTTCAGGCCATTATCGATACCGAAGACCGTGAAATATTTGCGGCCAACCTGCGTAAGATTGATATCAAAACTCCCAAAAGCGTTGCAGTAACTTCAATTCAGGATGCCATTAAAGCATCCGAAGAGATAGGCTTTCCTATTATAGTAAGAGCTGCCTATACCCTTGGCGGCATGGGTAGCGGATTCTGTAATAATCGCGAAGAGCTGATTTCGAGAGCCGAAAATGCATTCTCGTACTCAAACCAGATATTGGTCGAAGAGTCGCTGAAAGGCTGGAAAGAGATTGAATATGAGGTGGTTCGTGATGGTTACGACAACTGCCTTACTATTTGTAATATGGAGAACTTCGACCCGCTGGGAATTCACACCGGTGAGAGTATAGTTGTGGCTCCCTGTCAGACACTTACAACAAGCGAAGTGAATAAACTGCGCGACATTGCGCTTAAGATTGTGCGTAATGTAGGTATCGTTGGTGAGTGTAACGTACAGTTTGCCCTCGATCCATTCTCTGAGGATTACCGTGTGATTGAGATTAACGCACGTCTGTCGCGCTCATCGGCACTGGCATCCAAGGCAACCGGATATCCGCTCGCGCTTGTAGCAGCTAAGATTGGTCTGGGTTACGGTCTGTGGGAGATGAAAAACTCGGTGACAAAGACAACATCGGCATATTTTGAACCTACCCTCGACTATGTGGTATGTAAGATTCCACGCTGGGATCTTGGTAAATTTGTTGGCGTGAGCAAGCAGATAGGCTCTTCGATGAAGAGTGTTGGCGAAATTATGTCGATAGGGCGTACCTTCGAAGAGGTAATTCAGAAAGGACTCCGTATGGTAGGCCAGGGAATGCACGGTTTTGTAGGCAATCATCCCATGAATAGCGAAGATGTTAAAAAGGAACTTGCCGAACCTACCGATCAGCGTATTTTTGCTGTGGCTCAAGCACTTATGTCGGGAATGAGCATCGATGAGATTCACCAGCTTAGCCGTATCGACCACTGGTTTTTGGCCCGTCTGAAAAATATTACCGATATGCAGCGTAATATTGAGAAGATAGGGTCGGTGAGCGATATTCCTACCGATATGCTTCGCGAGGCCAAAAAGATGGGATTCTCCGATTTCCAGATTGCACGTGCCATAAACAACGATAACCAGACCCGTATGGAAGAGCAGTTGCTTGAAGTACGTAGCGAACGCAAAAAACGCGGTATCCTGCCAGTGGTTAAACAGATCGATACCATGGCCGGGATATATCCTGCAAAGATTAACTATCTGTATCTCACCTATAACGGTTCATCAACCGACATCGATTACGAAAAAGACGGTAAGTCGGTGGTGGTGCTCGGCTCGGGTGCCTACCGCATCGGCTCGTCGGTTGAGTTTGACTGGTGTAGCGTAAATGCCATCAATACCATCAGAAAAGAGGGTTACCGGTCGGTGATGATCAACTATAATCCGGAGACTGTAAGTACCGACTACGACGTGTGCGACCGTCTATACTTCGATGAGCTTTCGCACGAACGCGTACTCGATATCATCGACCTCGAAACTCCCAAAGGTGTGGTTGTTTCAATGGGTGGCCAGATTCCCAATAACCTGGCAATGAAGCTTCACCGTCAGAATGTGCCTATTCTTGGTACTTCGCCGCTGGATATAGATAATGCCGAAAACCGTCAGAAATTCTCGGCAATGCTCGATTCTCTCGGCATCGATCAGCCACGCTGGAGCGAGCTTACCACCATCAGCGATATCTATTCGTTTGCCGATGAGGTAGGATTTCCGCTGCTGGTTCGTCCTTCGTATGTGCTTTCGGGTGCTGCAATGAATGTGGTGTCGAACAAAGAAGAGCTTGAGCACTTCCTCAATCTGGCCGCAAAAGTATCGAAGGAGTTTCCGGTTGTGGTCAGCGAATTTATTGAACAGGCCAAAGAGATTGAGATTGATGCCGTTGCCGATAAAGGCGAGGTTGTTGCTTTTGCAATTTCTGAACACGTTGAGTTTGCCGGTGTTCACTCTGGTGATGCTACCATCGTATTCCCGGCACAAAAACTTTATGTGGAGACAATGCGCAGGGTGCGTAAGATTGCCAATCAGATTGCCAAGGCACTAAATATCAGCGGGCCTTTCAATATGCAGTTGCTTGCCAAGGATAACGATATCAAGGTTATCGAGTGTAATCTGAGGGCATCGCGAAGTTTCCCGCTTGTGTCCAAGGTGTTGAAAGTTAACTTCATCGAGCTTGCAACCAAGGTGATGTTGGAAGCCGAGTACAGTAAGCCGAACATCGATTTGTTTAACATCGATTTTGTGGGTGTAAAGGCTTCGCAATTCTCGTTTGCACGTCTTCAGAAGGCCGACCCTGTTATTGGTGTCGATATGGCCTCCTCAGGTGAGGTTGGCTGTATAGGCGTCAACTACTACGATGCAATTCTTCAGGCCATGCTCTCGGTAGACTACCGT
>JBDHYT010000419.1:0-2898 GCA_039811485.1 Marinilabiliaceae bacterium
CCCCTGATTTCAGATTAGGCTTTAACAACACCTTCCAGATTTATAAACTTAAGGTGTCGGCTGTTATAGACTGGAAAAACGGTGGACAAATGTATAGCGGTACAAAGGGACTTCTCGATATGTATGGTAGAAGTAAACAATCGGGTGAATACAGAAAGAAAACAGACTTTATGTTCAACCGTCCGGCTGTGAAAGTTACCGGAACTGATGCTTCAGGAAAACCTACTTACGCACCTAACGATATAAAGATTCCGGGAAGTAGTGCACAAGCTTATTTTAGTGCCGAGAACAATATATCTGAGTCAATGATTTATGACAACTCTTATATTAAGTTGCGTGAGTTGGCAGTAAGTTATCCTGTATTTAATAAAAATGGAATAAGTTTACAGTTGAGTGCTTTTGTCAGAAATCTCATTCTTTGGACTGAAATTGAAGGAATGGATCCTGAAGCAACTCAAGGCAATAACAATATGAGTGGTGCATTTGAGCGATTCTCTTTACCGGGTGCATCAAGCTATGGCTTTGGCGTTAATCTTAATTTTTAATCGTAAACAGTGCTTATTATGAAAAGATTAAAATATCTGACCAGAGGTGGGTCGTTTATGATCGCCGGATTATTTATCTTAGCTTCATGCTCTGAGGATGTGATGGATAGGGTAAATAAAGATTTGAACCACACCGATAAAGTGCCATCAAAGTATATTATTACCGATGTCATTACATCCACAGCATTTAATAATGTGGGAGGAGACGTGAGTACATATACATCAACTTATGTTGAACATGAGGTGGGTACACATAACCAGCTTTTCAGGGCTGAACATCGTCAGGGTGAGCCCTCTGCTGCCTCAACTTTCAATAATGTGTGGAATAATCTCTATGCAACCCTTAAAAATGCTCGTGTTGTTATCACCAACTGTTCGCAAGGTGGTCCACAGGAGGGAAATGCTGTAACCAAGGGTGTTGCCGAAGTATTGGCTGCCTACAACTCTGCTCTTCTGGCCGACCTTTTTGGCGATACTCCATGGAGTCAGGCAGCTCAGTTTGCAACCACCGGCGTACCGGAGCACATGAATCCCAAAATCGACAAACAAAAAGATATCTATGCCGGAATATTCAAATATCTTGACGATGCTATTGCCGATTTAAAAGGAACTGATGCACATGCCACCGGTGCTCTTGGTGCCAACGATCTTCTGTTTAAAGGTAATAAGGAGCTGTGGTCTAAGTTGGCTTATGGTTTGAAGGCGAGATATACTATGAGGTTGATAAAAACATCAACCAACCTTAACGCCGATCTTGAGAAAGTAATAGAGTTTGTAGATAAGTCGTTTGCAAATGCCAAAGAACAAGCTGCATTCAATATCTATTCGGCATCCAACTACAATCCACTGTTCGACTTTCAATGGAGCAGGGATGGACTTGCAGCAAGCGAAAGCATGTCGGAGAAGCTTATTGAACGTAATGACCCCCGTTTGCGTAGAGTATTTGTTAGTGCAGATTGGGTTCAGATGGAAGACCAAAACGACGCCGATTTCTTTATGGCTCCTAATGGCAAAAATGAGGAGCTCCAGTACTATTACAATACTTCCATTTTCGTGTTTTCACAATTGGCTTCTACAATGCTGCTTAGCTATCACGAATTGCAATTCCTGAAGGCCGAAGCCTTAGTGCGCTTAGGACGTGAGGCTGAGGCCGAACCAGTTCTTAAGTCTGCCGTAATTGCAGCTATCGCCAATACCGAGGCATCGGTAAAGGCAGCTATGTCGGCTCCTGACGTTCTTGCCAACGGTGGTTTGGCAGAGACAACAGATGCCATTACCCCAGGCGATGCTTCAGATTATTTTGATACAGATGTTAAACCTCTCTTTGATGCAAATCCACTTAAAGAGGTTATGAATCAAAAGTATCTGGCATTCTTTGGTGCATCGGGCGAGGCTACCGAGTGTTATAGCGATATCAGAAGACTGAAAGCTCTGGGTGAAAATCTTATTACGCTCAAAAATCCGGGTAAGTTTCCACTTCGCTGCCCTTATGGTAACGACGATACCACCACTAATCCTGAAATAAAAGCAGCTTTTGGCGACGGTACTTACGTTTATTCTGCACCGGTATGGTGGGCTGGAGGAACACGTTAATTTTTTCTTTCTATTTTTATAAGGTTTAGTTATGTGCCAGGGCGGGTCAACGGATCCGCCCTTTGCATTTTTTACTCATTGGTTCTGTATTTTTTTTAATTTATTTTGCCCTCTCTGTTTCATTTCATGACTCTTTACACCCTTAAAAGTTGAGAATTATCAGCATCTCCGTTTTTCTTTGTTTTTATTCATTTTAATTAACATTACTTTGGTTATTGCTAAGCTATTGATAGCTAAAATATTGTAACTTCTGTTTATGAGTTTTTTCCGACTATTTGATATAAAAAATTTCAATCTGTCATAAATCGCTTGCAGTTTATGAGAGTTTTATTAATTTTGAATGTGAAGGAAAAGTTAAAGTACTTCATTTGTGAAATGAAACCTTATAGTCTATGAGAATTCGTCTTTGTTTATATTCTTTGCCGGCCAAATCCTCTCGTCTCTGGATTTCGTTTCCCTCCCTATATGTAACCTTTTCTACTGCTTCTTTTATTTATGGCAGTATTTTATTATTATATAACTTAAACCTTTATTTTTATGCGTAAACTATTAATGTTTTTAGCGTTGGTTGTTTTTGCAGGGTCGCAACTACTGTTGGCCCAAACAAAGACAATTAGCGGTAATATTACCGCTAAAGACGACGGTATGCCACTACCGGGCGTATCTATCGCAGTTAAAGGCACTACCACCGGCACCGTTACCGACGAGGCCATTGCGACAACTGCCGAGGCGAACAAGTTGTATCTGCTCGGCAAGCAGA
>JBDHYT010000420.1:0-2884 GCA_039811485.1 Marinilabiliaceae bacterium
TCGTACACATCGAGGTTTGCCACAACTTTGCCTGCACGAATCAGCTTAATGTCACGGAATGATCCGTTGGCAGAAGGACCACCCGACAGATAGAGTACATTGAAAAGTGATGCAGTGCCAGGTACAGTGTATGTTCCGGGTGCAAACACCTCGCCAATAACACTTATCTTCACAGGCTTCAACTCACCTGTACGCACCGACATAAAAGTACGGGGCGAACCACTTTTAAGGTCGCTATATATTGACGACATCCTGCTCTCCAACATTGATGTTGCCTCACCCAGGGTAACGCCCCCAACCGAAACAGGGCCTATAAGCGGAATCTGGACAGTACCGTTTCTGTCAATGGTAAGATTGTAGCTCTGCTGACTCAATCCCCACACCTCAATAATAAGCTCGTCGCCGGCACCAAGAACATAACCCTGCGATACCGGAATATTAACCGATGGGTCGAAAGTTAACTTGTCATTGTTGAAAAGCGAGAAACCAAATATACGCTGATCTACAACCGTTGAGTCCACCTTAGCTTTTTGTGAAAACTTATCAGCCTTAGTTTCAGAATTGACTACATCAAGTCCTGTAACCTTGCGATGACTCTTTTGTGCATTTTTGGTCTTTGTCTCCTCAATTCTCTTTTTCAGAATCTCTATCTGCGATTGTGACATTCCGCGTGCTCTGGCAAGGGCTATTGCATCGCTCTCGCTCATTCCGCGTTTTTCAATTTCAGAAATGATCTTCACAATCTGATCGTCACTCAGCTCATTTACATTAACGCTGGCAGGATTCTGTGCCAGTGAATAAAATGAGGATACGGAGAGAACCAAAAAAGTCAAAATAAGTATAATTCGCATTGTTTCAATAGTTTAAAGAACAATAATCATTAGTTTCCGGCAATGCTCACGCACCGTCAGTCACACAATTAGTGTCTGGCGGAGGAAAATTTTCAACAAATATACAACATAAAGTTAAGAGAAACCCACAAAACATTTACCTGAATCAGGCAAAAATAAATTTGAGCGTGAAAAGAACTGCCAGCAGATAGCTTATCCACTCCACTTCCCGTCCTCTACCCGAGAGAAGTTTAAGCATCACAAACGACACTATACCAAAGGCAATACCCTCGGCAATACTATAAGCTAACGGCATCATGATTACAGTGAGAAACACAGGCACCGATTCTGTAATATCATCAAAATCGCATTTCAAAATAGGGCTCAGCATAAATGACCCCACAAGAATAAGTGCGGGAGCGGTAGCAGCTCCGGGAATCATCAGAAACAGTGGAGAAAGAAACAAGGCAAGGAGAAACAAACCTGCGACGGTTAGTGAGGTTAATCCCGTGCGGCCTCCTTCGGCAACTCCTGATGCACTCTCTACATAAGTTGTAACAGTAGAAGTACCAAGAATGGCACCTACAGTAGTTCCCACGGCATCGGCAAAAAGAGCCTCTTTCACCTTCGGCAACCGGCCTTTCTCATCAAGCATATTGGCTTTTGATGCCACACCGACGAGGGTTCCTACGGTATCGAACATATCTACAAACAGAAAAGTAAGCAATACGATAGCCATATCGAGGCTAAATATCTGATGGAAGTCGAATTGAAACGCAATGCTTGCAAGAGATGGTGGCGACGAGAGTAGTTTACCTTCCGGCAGGTGGGTCACCCCATTAAACAGACCAACCACTGCTGCAAAAAATATTCCTATCAAAAGTGCGCCTTTCACCCTCAGAGCCATCAGCACAGCAGCTATAACAAGCCCCGAAAGAGCAACCACTACTTCCGGTTTATGCACATCACCGAGCGAAACAAGCGTAGCCGGATTATCGACAATTATACCTGCGTTTTGCATTCCGATGAAAGCAATAAAAAGACCTATGCCGGCCGATATGGCATGCTTCAGGTTGATAGGAATCGAATTGACGATAAGTTCGCGAATATTAAATGCCGTTAGGCCAAGGAAAATCAGTCCTTCGAGAAATACGGCAGTAAGTGCAAACTGCCACGAATACCCCATTGTAAGCACGACAGTGAATGCAAAAAATGCATTGAGCCCCATACCCGGCGCAAGTGCAAAAGGAAGGTTGGCCCACAACGACATAACCAAAGTAGCAATCACCGACGAAATGATGGTTGCAGTAAAAACGGCACCCTTATCCATACCCGTCTTTGACAATATATCGGGATTAACGGCAAGGATATAGGCCATCGTCATAAAAGTTGTGATACCTGCAATAACTTCTGTCCTTACGGATGTCTTATTCTCTGAAAGTTTAAATAATTTTTCTAACATAAGATTATGATGTTATTATTTTAAAAATTCCATTTAGCAGCAATTGTAGGGTTTATCATAAAACCCTTTTCACCAGAAAAGTTATTGCTTATCTCAATTTCACTTCCTAAAGAGAAATGGTTGTTGAAGTTATACCAAAATTGGGGCTCGGTGATAAAAATAAATTTGTTTTCATCGCCATATTGCGACAATTTCTCCATCCATAAATCGGCAAAACCACTAAGAGTAATCTTTCTGTCGGCAAAATTAAGAGTCCATACACCTGTAATCTGAAAACTGGCATTATTCCTATCCTGAATATACTTATAGAGTGCCTGAAGAGAAAATATTTTGGAGAAGTCGGCACTATTCCAAGTATATGAACCACCAAGGAGATAGGCATTATTTATCTGTGATGAGAAGTTATTTGTACGAAACTGCCCTCCATTATACTCAACATGAAGATTGAAAGGGCTCTCCCAAAAGTTCAGTTCACGGGCAAACTCCATATACGACAGAGAGACACCATCAACATTGCGACTTTCGCCACCATAATCGAAATCGATAAAAAAGAAAGTGTTTCCGTAGTTGTCGGCACGAAACATCTCTACCG
>JBDHYT010000421.1:0-2862 GCA_039811485.1 Marinilabiliaceae bacterium
TGAGGCACTTAAAAATGCAGCGCGAATACCTAAACCCCCGGCTATGCAGGTAAAACAGACAGGAGCAAATGGCGAACTGATATTTGAAGGAGCCTGCAAAGTGATAAATTCGTACGGCGTGACAGTGAAACAGATGCCATCGTTTGAAGAGTCGATAGACTTCATCACGCTTGAAGAGATTGAACATCTGAAGCCTTCAGAATACACCCCAAACACCATTGCACTGATTCATGACGCCTTGGTGTGCGGAATACGCGATTACTTTGCAAAAAACGGATTACGAAAAGCTACACTGGGATTAAGCGGAGGCATCGATTCGGCAGTGGTAGCAGCACTGGTAGAAAAGGCACTGGGACACGAAAACGTAAAGGTGCTGATGCTCCCAAGCAAATACTCGTCGCAACACTCTGTGACCGATGCAGTTAAACTGGCACAAAACCTAAACATAGAGTACGAAATCGTGCCCATCCGCGAGATAACCGACAGCATTGAAGACACCCTTGCTCCTCTGTTTGAAGGCCTTAGACAGGATGTTACCGAAGAAAATATCCAGGCACGCACACGAGGTCTGTTACTGATGGCGTTTGCCAATAAATTTGGTTACATACTGCTCAACACATCCAACAAAAGCGAGGCAGCAGTAGGCTACGGAACATTGTACGGCGATATGTGTGGAGGACTGGCTGTGATTGCCGATGTTTACAAGACGGATGTTTACAGGCTTGCACAGTACATCAACCGCAACGGAGAGATAATTCCTCAAAACACTATTACCAAAGTACCAAGTGCCGAGCTTCGCCCCGACCAGAAAGACAGCGACTCGCTTCCCGATTACAACATTCTGGACGACATTCTGTACAGATATATAGAACTGAATCAAAGCGCATCAGAGATAACATCGGCCGGCCATGACGAGGCAGTTGTTGCCAGAACCATCAGAATGGTAGCCAACAATGAGCATAAACGCTTTCAGGCAGCACCTGCACTTAAGGTTTCAAAAGTAGCATTTGGTCAAAACAGAATAATGCCGTTGGTGGCAAAACATTAAATATTGATGTTTTAAAAAATTTCGTACAAAAATTCGATTTGCATATTGAACTAAATTTTCTAAATTTGCTGTTTGAAAACAATGTTGTAAAACATACTTTTAACAATGGCAATAAGGAAAAGATCGGCAGAGAAGACTCCAACCATAAGGGATATCCCCCAGGTATTCAATGCACTCACCGAAGAGCAGCAGGAGTATTTGCTGAGGAATCACACTACCTTGCATTTCAAGCGCAATGAGATAATATATCAGGAAGGTGAGCGTCCTACCGGTTTGCTGTGCTTAGGCTCGGGCAAAGTAAAAGTGTTCAAGGAAGGTGTAGGCGGGCGCGACCAGATTGTTCGTCTTGCAAGTCCTCCCGGATTTATTGGTTACAGAGCATTGTTTGCCGACGAAAACCATATTGCCTCTGCAGTGGTAATTGAGCCCTGTACAATTTTTCATATTTCGAGAGAGGTGCTTTACCACTTGCTTGAGAGCAACAATAAGTTTTGCATCAACATCATCAAGTCGTTTGCCTCCGAACTGGGATTCAGCCGTTTCCGCAGTGTGACACTCACCCAGAAACATATTCGCGGGCGACTGGCCGAAAGCCTTATTGTGCTTCGCGACATCTACGGATACGAAGAGGATGGAATAACACTCAATATCTTTCTCTCACGCGAAGATCTGGCCAACTTCAGCAACATGACCACCTCTAATGCCATACGTACATTATCGACCTTTGTTAACGAAAAGGTGATATCGGTTGATGGCAGAATAATAAAAATACTTAACGAAGATACCCTGGAGCGGATATCGAGATTAGGGTAAATTATGGCTTAGTAATTTTTCGACCAATATCCCATCACTGACGGGATTTGCTAATCATGCCGTCGTGCCATCTGTGTGATTCTTTTACCACATCTGAAGTTAATTTTATTTGAAGTCATGGCTAAAGCCGACTGCAAGTGCTACGGCAGTGGAAGTGACTGAAAAGTCCACAAATTACACAAATTAACACAAATAAAATAAAACCTAAAATTTCAAGTCGCTCATTTACAATAAATAAGCATTTGTGAAAATCCGTGCAATCCGTGGATAAAATACTTTTTAGACAGCCCCTTACTGAAACTGCCAAATTATCGTAAATCACAGTATAATAAAAAGACCATTTGAAAATGCAGATAAAATAGAGGTGCAAAAAAGTGCTTATCACCTTCATAGCTAAAGCATAACTGCAGCTCACAGCCCCGGCTACGAGCCTTAGAACTATCCAGAAACGGAGCGGTTAAAACGCAATGCTATTTGAGATACGGGTTCACGCATAACTATTTGAAAAGGCAATTCTTACCGAATCGAGTTCATTGCGTTCAGCGGAGAGGAGTTATAGTTCTTAGGTGAGCAGGAGTTCATTGTCAATTGTCAATTATCAATTGATTAAGTCCGGCTTGAGGATAAAGAGACAAGGTGTAATTACCTATTAGTTTTGTGCTGCCACTCCGGGCAGGAAACGTAGCGTGCGTGTTCCGTGGGTTGAAACCCACGGTTATGTATGGTCTGGCTCTCCGAGCCGATTAACACATCGAACTTAAAACTGTACGCTGCGCTTATATACGGCTTGAATATGCCTTCATGGCTTAATATGCGACCCACTCCGAGGTCGTTTTTGGTTTTACTATTTTGCAGCTATATACATGCGACTCCATCCGGAGTCAGACTTCCCGACACCACGACTTTAAATTATCTTCAACCATTTAATCATTTAACTCCGTCACCCTGAGTTTTTACCCAATAAATTGGTCATAATGTGTTGATGACAGGAGACGAATGGA
>JBDHYT010000422.1:0-2858 GCA_039811485.1 Marinilabiliaceae bacterium
ATGAATGCCGAATTAAAAAAGAATCCGCTCAAGACCTACAAGATTAATGAGATAGAGAAGAATGCCTGACAAAAGGCACTTTCTGAAACGATAAAAAAAAATCCCGCAGAACTATTACCAAGGTATAAGTTCTGCGGGATTTTTATATCAAGGAAAACTTCCAGATTTTATAATTCGGATTTGAAGCCTTTTATCAAACCTCTGGAGGCATTTTTCACAAACTCCACAATCACATCACGCTCGGGCGATGCGGGCAACTCGGCCTCTATCCTCTCCACTGCCTGGGTATTGTTCATTCCCATCTGGAACAGATAGCGGTATGCCTGTTGAATATCGTTAATCTGCTCGTTGCTGAAATTACGTCGGCGCAATCCTACCGAGTTGATACCGGCAAAAGCAATCGGTTCGCGGCCAGCCATCACAAAAGGAGGTACATCTTTACCAATTTTAGTGCCGCCCTGCACCATCACATGAGCTCCGATATGGGTAAACTGGTGTACCAGGCTGCCGCCGCCAACTATTGCAAAATCATCGATGACAACTTCGCCTGCAACCTGACAGGCATTGGCAAGTATCACATTATTACCTACAACGCAGTCGTGCGCAATATGCACATAAGCCATCAGCAGGCAGTTACTGCCAACTACGGTTTTCCCTTTTGCGTTGGTTCCACGATTTATGGTAACGCACTCACGAATGGTGGTATTATCGCCAACTTCTACTGTTGTCTCTTCGCCAACAAATTTCAAATCTTGAGGTATCGCTCCAATGACGGCACCGGGGAAAATATTGCAATTTTTACCTATGCGTGTGCCTTCAAGAATAGTTACATTGGATCCGATATGTGTACCTTCGCCTATGACCACATTTTTGCCAATGGTCACAAACGGCTCAATCACCACGTTTTGTGCTATTTCAGCATCGGGGTGAATATATGCCAACGGTTGCTTCATCGTATGAATATTACCTGTGATTATTTATTGTTATACAACTTTATTTCTTGCTATTTGAGCCATAAACTCACCCTCGGCCACTACGGTATCGCCCACAAAGGCAGTACCCTTCATATTGGCAACTCCACGGCGGATCTCAGTCATCAGTTCCAGTTTGAAGATGAGCGTATCGCCGGGCACAACTTTTTTCCTAAACTTGATATTGTCTAGTTTAAGGAAATAGGTGCTGTAGAATGCAGGATCGTCAACCTGGCTTAGAACCAGTATTCCACCAATCTGAGCCATTGCCTCTACCAGAAGAACTCCCGGCATAACGGGTTCTTCGGGGAAATGGCCAAGAAAAAATGGTTCATTAGTAGTTACATTTTTTATGCCAACAATGGTTTTTCCTTCAACTTTGATGATTTTATCAACCAACAAAAACGGATAGCGGTGCGGCAGAAGCTTCTTAATATCGTTGATATCGAATATCGGCTCCTGATTGGGATCGTAGATGGGAGCCTCTTGCTTGAGTGCCCTCTTTTTAATCTCCTTACGCACGATTTTGCAAAACTCAACGTTGGCGTAGTGACCCGGACGTGTAGCAATAATACGCCCCTTGATAGGCATACCGCACAAACAAAGGTCGCCTACAAGGTCGAGCAACTTATGGCGTGCCGGCTCATTGCTAAACTTAAGATCAATATTATTAAGAATGCCTGACGACTTGACTTTCACATGAGGCTTACCCAATAGATCGGCAAGCTGGTCGAGGTTTTCCTGCGACATCTCCTTATCGGCAATAATAATTGCGTTATCAAGGTCGCCACCCTTGATAAGGTTGTTTTTGAGCAACATCTCTATTTCGTGCAAAAACACAAATGTGCGACACTGACTCAGTTCACTTTCAAATTCTGATATCGACTCTATAGCGGCAAACTGGTTGGAAAGATGCTGCGAATTATCGAAAGTGATATTTACCTGTGCACAAAAATAATCCTCGGGCAGCGCAATGATTTTTATACCTTTACCGGCATCTTCAAAAATCATCTTCTCACGCACCACAAAATATTCCCGCTCGGCATCTTGCTCTTCGATACCGGCCTTTTTAACAGCCTCCACAAAAAAGGATGCACTCCCGTCGAGTATCGGAACTTCAGGACCGTCAAGCTCAATAAGGCAGTTGTCAACTCCCAGGCCTCTGAGAGAGGCAAGGCAATGCTCTATGGTACTTACAGTAACACCATTGCGGGTGCTCAACACAGTGCCACGCTGGGTATAGGTTACATTGTCGGCTACAGCTTCAATAACGGGAGTACCCTCCACATCTATTCTCTTGAATCGATAACCTGTACCTGCTTCGGCCGGATACATGGTCATATTTACCTTGGCTCCGGTATGTAGTCCAATTCCGCTTAGTGAAACCGGCTGTTTCAGTGTTGTCTGTTTCTCAGCCATATCAATATATATTTTTGCTATACTATTTACTGTTCGTTATTCTTGCTGTACTCCTTCCAGAGCATATCTATCTGCCTCTTCAGTTCGGGGAGTTTTTTGAAAACCACATAAGCCTTCTGAAAATCGCCCAAACCAAATGCCGGAGACCCCATCATTACTGTTCCCTCCTTTTTTATGCTGCCTCCAACTCCAGTTTGAGCTGCAAGCTGAGTACCACTGGCAATGGTGATATGCCCCATTATGCCCACTTGTCCGCCAATCATACAGTTGCTGCCAATCTTTGCCGACCCTGCTACTCCTGTTTGAGCAGCAACAACGGTGTTTTCACCCACCTCCACATTATGAGCTATCTGTATAAGATTATCAAGTTTGGCACCTCTCCGCACGACAGTAGAACCCATTGTAGCTCTGTCGATTGTGGTGTTTGCACCAATCTCTACGTTATCCTCAACAACCACATTACCAATC
>JBDHYT010000423.1:0-2856 GCA_039811485.1 Marinilabiliaceae bacterium
TGCCGAAAACGGTTCATATCCACCCACTAAAAACGGTGATGTCCGTTCACTTTTCTGTCTCTTTAGTTTAATGGCGATGTAAAATTAGTTGTTTTCTTCTATCTCTGCACTTTTCATATTGTTTATTTGTCTCATGCTTGCTCCTTTCAGTTCGAAGCGTACACTGGTATGCACCAAGCGGTCTAGTATGGCGTCTGCGGCAGTTGTATTTCCCTTCATCACATCATACCAGTCTGACACCGGTAATTGGGATGCAATAATGGTAGCTTTTTGTCCATGACGTTCTTCTATGATTTCCATAAAATCGTGTAGCTGCTGTCCGTCTAATACCTTTATGCCAAAATCATCCAAGATAAGCAGATCCGTTTGTGCCAGCCTTGAAAAAAACCGGTGTAGTGTACTGGATATGCGGGCCAGGGCAATCTCTTCAAAGAGTCGATACACGTTGTAGTACGCCACCCGAAGCCCGTTTGTGCAGGCTTGATACCCCAGGGCTGTTGCTAACCAGCTCTTGCCTGTGCCTGCCGGCCCCGTGATGAGTACAGCTACTCCATTTCTCACGTAATCACACGTAGCGAGGTTAAGCACTTTCTGCTTGTAGACTCCTCTTTTGTTGTCATAAATGACTTGGCTGATGGAGGCCTGGTAGCGGAATCGGGCATTTTTTACAAGCCGCGAGTTACGGCTCAGTGTGCGGCTATCCAATTCGGCCTGTATAAGCAGTTGCAGGCCATCTTTAAGCGATAGCGAGTCGGTTTGCCTGGTCTCCTGCATTGTTGTCCAGTAATGTGCCATTCCTGGCATTCTCAGGCTTTTTAAAGCATTTGTAATTTCATCCATAACGATAATTTGTTTTTAGTGGGTTAATATTTATTTTTGATTATAATGTACTGTTTATCACCTAAACTCTTCTTTCCCGCGTATGTTCCCATGCTCAGGCGGAGAGAAGAGCTCCGGCTGAGATTGAGACACCCCTGCGCACTTACTTTCTACCAGCGACCGTATGAAGCCATAGTTGCATCGTTCATACTTTAAAGCTGTCTGGCAGGCAGTCCTAAAGATGACGGGGTCGCTATTGCGCTGCAGTTGCAATAACCCTTCACACGCCCTGTAATGTGCTTCGGGCGGCATGCTTGAGTTGTAAAAAAGATGGTTTACCACCTCGCCAAGTTCTTTTAGAGCACGGCTGGCACGATCAATATACCTGCCTGCGCTTATTTGCCTATATTCCTTTGAATGACTCTCCAAATGCTCCTCTACGATGGTGTATTTACCCTGCCTATAGTCTCTTTTGTGTGTCGCCACAAGTTTCCCTTCAATATAGATTTTCACAAGAGTGCGGGTATATGCAATGTGCGCCGTCTTTGAGATGTGCTGATAGGGCACCGTATAATAATGCTTATCTCTTCCAAGGTATATACAGCAATTGGAAGATACCTTTAAATCCGTATATGAGATGATCTCAAAATCTGTGGCCGGCAAAGGTTTCAGCCCTGGCTTGTCCACGGCAAGAAAGCGTTCTTCGCGACTGTAGGGGTGCCTCTGCATTCGTTTCTGATTATGTGCCTTCATTTTGATGGCGGCCGCCTTGTTCAGATCGTCTATAGAGTAAAATGTTTCGTTGCGAAGCTCGGCAAACACCCTCATGTAAATAAGCCTCACCAAACCTTCCACATTGCTCTTGTCTTTAGGATGGATGGGGCGTGCCGGCACCACTACCGCCCCGTAATGATTGGCCATATCTTCCATAATGCGGTTCAATGAGGGTTCGTATTTATCGGTCTTAATAACTGCCGACTTTAAATTGTCGGGCACAAGTATCTTGGGCACTCCGCCAAGATGCTTAAGGCACTGTATGGTGGCATAAACAAAGTCCTCGGTACGTTGTGACGGCACAAAGAGCAGGAAGCCGTAGTCGCTGGCTGGAAGGCATGCAGCAAAGGCTTGACACTGTACAATTTCACCTGTCTCCAAGTCCACATATCCCATGGTATCGCCTGTGAAATCGAGGAAGAGTTTCTCTCCTCCTATACGCATATCTGCAAGAATGGTGGAGGCAGGTTGTTTCTTTGCCTGTGTATTTTGGCTGTAATGGTAGCGGAATTGGGTAAGGCTGTAGTGATCATCGGGATGTTCGGCCTTGTATTCTTCCCATAATAGCTTCAATGTAACGTGCTTGCGGTCCATCTCGCCCTGCAGGTAAGGTAACAGCTCTTTGAATGTTTCAAAACGGTTATCCGTATATGCAGGATTACCTCCTTTGAGACGATGCTCAAGTACCGGGTCGTCGAGTTTTAGTAGCTCGTCGATGCTGAGTTCATCGCTGGCTACATTGCTTACATAATGGTTTACGGTCTCCTTGTTGATGCCTATTGTTAGGGCTGCCTTGCGGTTGGAGGCACCCTGCTTCTTTAGAAGAAGTAATTGTTTAATCTGGCTCATTTCTTTTGTTTTTCCTGCCATAATTGTATTGTATGTTAGATTGTTTCTACATACAATATTGTGCATAAAGAGCAGAAAAGTGAACGGCAATGCTCCGTTTTTTTTGAGCGCACTTGCATTCAGTGGAAAAAGTGAACGGCAATACTCCGTTTTTCTGTCGTAAAGTATTGCTAACCAAATAGTACTTTTTCTCGAAGTGAACGGCAATACTCCGTTTTCATGATGATTTTGGACGCTTTTTACATCATTCAAAATCACTGAACGGCAATGCTCCGTTTTTTGAGGCTGTTTTCGGCGATTTAGGCAAAAATGAACGGGTATGCTCCGTTTATTTAACCTTTTTTAAGCCTTTTTCAACCCCTAAGTGGGTGGATAGAACCGAGTGGAGTGGGTGGGAATGCTCCGTTTTCAGCA
>JBDHYT010000424.1:0-2839 GCA_039811485.1 Marinilabiliaceae bacterium
TATGCGTACTACCATCGACAAGCGGATAACCGATTATCTGGGATGTGGATACCGTGAGGGAAACACCGGTTTGATTGAAGAGACTAAAAAGCAGCTGAACGAATATTTTCAAAGGGAGCGTACTTCGTTTGATTTGCCTCTTTTGATGGCCGGTACCGGTTTTCAGAAAGATGTGTGGCATCATCTGATGATGGTTAAATATGGTACCACCGATACCTATTTAGGTCTGGCTCAGAAGATGAACCGTTCTGATGCTGTCAGGGCAGTGGCCTCTGCAAACGGAGCCAATGCTATTTCTATAATAATTCCCTGTCACCGCATTATTGGCAGCAGTGGCGAACTTGTTGGGTATGCCGGAGGTCTGGATGCAAAACGGCGACTTTTGGCCATCGAAAGTGCCGGCAGTCAGTTATCTCTCTTTTAAGATTGTCTGTTTTACCGTTTCATTGCCTCCTTCCTAAGTTCTTGTGGCATTTTTTCTATGGCATATCGGAGTGCTGTGCGTGGCATATTATCTTTACGTTTTACTACATAGTCAAAAACCATCTTTTGTTGCTCTTCACCAGCCTGACTTGTAACCTTTAGCAGCCAGCCATACCCTTTTTGCACCATGTCGTCGCTATCGGTAAGCAGGAGTGATGCTATCTCAAATACATCCTTTGTGAATCGTCCCTCTTTGGCCGGTATGATGAGCGAAACTGCCGATGCTCGCTTTACCCACCGGTTACTGCTTCTGGTCCACTCTTTCAGGTGATGCACGTATTGCGGGTACATATCTAAAAATGAGCCCATTGTGTGGTTGCAAAATGTATCGCACGATGCCCAGTTGGTTATATATTTCGAAATCCAACGGCTGAATATTTCGAAATCGTCGTCAGTGAAATTTTTATGCTGGCTGTACGACCAGTTACAGGCAATAGACGATTCCTCCAGATAACCCGATTTCCATAGCTCCTCGCACAGATTGAATATTTCATTTTTAGGCAGATGTTTGATTTTCTTGTACTCTTCGGCAGCAAGTTTGTTTACAAAAGCACTTTTCAATCCGTAAATTTTTACCTCTTCCCTGAAGAACCGGAGTCCGCTTTCACGTACTGTTTGGTCCATGTTGTCGGTCAGGATTTTTCTGATATTGTTAATGTTGTTTTCCATTTTTATTGATTGTTTGGTTATTGTAAATTTATGAAAATCATCCAATAAAAGATAATTGATAGTTATATTAGCACCCTAAATGGATTTTATGGTTAATCTTTTTACCACCGATATTAGAAATGTTAAAATACCCGACAGATTCCCGTCTCCCTTTTCATCCGAGCCACATCCTCTGTGTGTTGTTGCTGCTGAGGAGCTTAAGGTTTTAATTTCTAACCATGCAGAGTGGCAGGAAGAACTTGAAGGTGGTAAAATGTTTGGTGTGCTGGTGGTTGAGGTTGATGGCATAATTGGTTATATGGCAGCTTTTTCGGGTAATATTGCAGGAAGCAATTTTTATCCCGGATTTGTGCCTCCGGTGTATGACCTTCTTAACCCAAAAGGATTTTTTAAGATTGAAGAGCAGGAAATTACGGATATAAACCGTTCAGTTTCAGAAATTGAATCGGGGAAGGAGTTTGCTGATGCAGTTTCAGAATATGAAAAGATAAAAAAAGAAGCTGCTGCCGTTATTCTTCAATCAAAAGAAGCTCTTCAGAGGCGTAAAAAAGAGCGTGATGCCGTGCGTAAAAATGGCTGTAGTACTGAGGTAGAAGTTGAGCTGATTAAAGAGAGCCAGTTTGATAAGGCCGAGCATAAACGCCTGGAGAAGAGGCTGCAGGAAGCAGTCAGTGAGAAAAAGGTTATTGTAGATAAATATGCTAATTATATTTCTGACTTAAAGGAGCAGCGTAAAAAACTGTCCGCTGCACTTCAGATGAAAATTTTCAATCAGTTTAAGATGTTGAATATTTGTGGAGTCGCTGTGGGCTTGCCGGCAATTTTTGCTTCTACTCCCCAACGGGTGGCTCCCGCGGGAGCCGGCGAGTGTGCCGGGCCTAAACTGCTTCAGTATGCATTTGCCAATGGGATGAAACCTTTGTGTATGGCCGAATTCTGGTGGGGGAATTCTCCCAAAACGGAAATCAGGCATCATGGCAGTTTTTATCCTGCCTGTAAAGGCAAGTGCGAACCAATTATGGCCCACATGCTTCAGGGGTTGAAAGTGGATGATTATCATCGCAATCATCATAAACTGAACGGGGAAAGACTAGAGATTGTGTTTGAAGATGAGTGGCTTGTGGTGGTTAATAAACCGGCAGGAATGTTATCGGTGCCGGGCAGGGAGGCTTCCGATTCGGTGCTTCAGCGTTTGCAGGAGCTTTATCCCGATGCCACAGGCCCTTTGCTGGTTCACCGCCTCGATATGGAGACCTCCGGCCTGCTGGTTGCTGCAAAAACGGCTGAGGTTCATCGTAATCTTCAGGCTCAGTTTGCCAGGCGTACTGTAAATAAGCGATATATTGCTATTCTCGATGGTGTGGTGGAGCAGGAGGGAGGCGTGGTGCAACTTCCGCTTTCGCCCGATTATATGAACCGGCCAATGCAAATGTTTGATGAAGAAAATGGCAAGGATGCTGTTACACTGTGGGAAGTTCTTGAACGCCGTGAGTCAACCACACTTGTTGCTTTTACACCCGTAACCGGCCGAACTCATCAGTTGCGTGTTCATGCAGCACATTATCAGGGTATTGGCTGCCCAATCCAGGGTGATGAACTATATGGCAGAAAAAGCGACCGTCTGTACCTGCATGCCGAAAAGATTGAATTTTTTCACCCCATGCTAAGAAAAAGAGTCGAGGTTGAA
>JBDHYT010000425.1:0-2838 GCA_039811485.1 Marinilabiliaceae bacterium
GCCAGGTCGCAACCGGTGCGTTTGGTTATGAAGCCCGACTTTTTTAGCCTGAAAGACGAAATCGGGTATGCCGCAGGGGCTATAGCCGAAATGGCGAGAGGTAAAAATATATCGCTCATACTTGGCGATGACCCTATGCTGATGGCATTTGGCGATAGGAATCTGTTCCACACGGTGGTGCGCAATCTGCTGTCGAATGCAGTTAAGTTTACCCCCAATGGCGGAAGGGTAGAGGTTGCCTTTTCTTCTGATGATGACATGGTGAAGATGATGGTTGCGGATAATGGCATAGGTATTGAACCAGAGAGGATTAACGATTTGTTTAAGGCCGGAAAAAACTACTCCACATCGGGTACGGTCAATGAATATGGTACAGGGTTGGGATTGCCACTTGTAGGCGAGTTTGTGGGCCGTATGGGTGGAAAGATATGGATAGAGAGCCTGCCGGGCAAAGGAACTACCGTTGCCTTTACCCTGCCTGCAACTCCTGTTGGTTTATAATGTGTTGTAATATTGTGAGTAACGGCTCATTTGTTCGATATAGCTTTCGGTATATTCGATTGCTACATCGGTAATGTTGCCGTTTTCAAAAATTGGGGTAAGTCGTGGATTCAGAAAACCGCTGTATGGTGCCACTCCTAATGCAGCATATCTGTTGCGCACATCCTCATGGACATCCTTGTTGGTTTTTACACCGTATGTTTCAACAAGCTGTTTGGCTGCCTGATAATCGCCTGTCGATTTTATTCGCTGTATATCTGCAAGTAACATCCCGAACAGGTTGCGCAGTTTATCGTGGTTGGTTACGGTTACGTAATATTTGCCGTTTATCTTCTCCAATTTTACCCATCCGTTGGATTTACATTGTTCAAGTGTCCAGTTACCAATGAGATAGCGGTTGCGCATGTGTGCCTGTTCAATATCTTTCCCGGGTTCGATGCGTGCCAGTTGTACCAGTAGTGCATTGCGAAGATAGGAGTTGTAGTGGGTTTTGTAGGTCAATTCGTCATCAGCAAGTCCAAGTTCAATCATCTTAGCGTCGGCCATAAAGTAGAGTGCATAAAGGTCGGCTCTGGCTTCCTCAATGACACTCGAATATGCTTTCAGGTCATCGTTTTTTATGCCCGGCATCATTGCACCCGAGCCATGTCCTATGCACTCGTGCAGGTGGGTGTGAAGCTCGTCGGCTGCAGCTCCGTATTTCTTATGCCACTCTTTCTCCTGTTGCGATGATGCAAATTCGTCGAGCACTCCACTTGTGAGCGATGCCTGTTGGTAAGCTCTTGCTATATTGCTGAGTGATATTGATTTGGAGCCGTATTGCTCGCGGAGCCAGTCGGCATTGGGTAGGTTGATGCCCAGAGGTGATGCAGGATAGCAGTCGCCACCAAGCATCACGGCATTGATTATTTTCATGCTTATGCCGGCTACCTGTTTTTTTCTGAATGCCGCATCCACCGGCGAACGGTCTTCAAACCACTGCGCGTTTCGGCTGATGAGTGCCACGCTTTTAGTGCTCTCGATATCAACCACCTGCACCAGGCTCTCCCAGGTTGCCTTCATGCCAAGCGGATCGGCATATACTTCGATAAATCCGTTGATGAAATCTATTTCGGAGTCGTGTTCGCTGAGCCACTCTATGTTGTATTGGTCAAAGATTGCAAGATCCCCGGTACGGTAGTAATCTATCAGCAGACCGATAACTTTTTTCTGTTTTTCGTGGTCGCTCCATTCGGAGGCTCTTGCGAGCCAGTGGACAATTTTTTTTATTGCATTACCATATCTGCCCTTTTCATGCCACACCTCTTCAGTTATCGTTCCGCCCTTTTTCACAAGTGTGCTGTTTAGCCCGTGCGACAACAGAGGATACTTTTTCTTTGCCTCCGAATAGAAATTCTCAGCTTCATACTGTGTTACGCCTTGATAAAAATTGGAGGCCGAAGAGGTTATCAGGTCGCTGCCTGCATCCAGGCTTACCCGTTTTGAGTCGATTGGGGTAAACAGAATCTGAATGATTTTGTCTGATAACTCGCTGCCCGATTTATCTGCAACAGCTTTCCAACGGCTGTCGTCAATCGATTTGATCCAGTTTTTGAGTTGGGCAGGTGTGAATTGGGGCGTAATCTTGTCGGTGCTATAGTGATGATGGATACCGTTCGAAAACCAAATCCGTTTTAGATAGGTCTCTAAATTATTGTCGATGTTCTGCTGCTCAACCTGGATTTTGTATATCTCCTGGATGGTTTTTAAAATCAGGATGTTGTGTTTATAGTGCTGGTCTATTAAAATATCTCTTCCCCACAGTGCTGCTTCACTGAGGCAGTATATCAGCATCTTCTTTCTTAGTGATAACGATTCAAAACCGGGAATTGTGAAGCGCAAAATCCTTATGTCGGCAAACTGATCTGCTACCACAGAGTCTGTATTATTTTTCAGGTTCATCTGTTTTTTCTTAAGATGTTGTTATTGAGGATAATGGTTATTTAATTTTTGGATTTCTCAAATCCAGCTCCGATTCAAATATCCAGTCGCCTTTTTCGAACCGATATCCATCGTAGCTGAAATCGGGGCCGTAAAACCTGTATTGTCCCTTGAAGATGGGGTCGGACGGCGAAAGATGGTCAAATACTATCTTCTTCAATTTATCGTCGTAGCGCAGCATCATATTGGCACCCGCCGCATATTGGAATATATGCCTGTAGTATGTTTTACGTTCCTGCTTGAATATCGGAGCTCCAAAATATATTTTTTTACCCGAGATAGTCATCACATCAATAGTCCGTGTTTTTACCAATCCGTCGTTCGATTTGAATCCAAGCAGGGTATAGGTGGTGTTGT
>JBDHYT010000426.1:0-2795 GCA_039811485.1 Marinilabiliaceae bacterium
ATAAGTAAACGTGAAGGTATTGCCAGGTTTGAAAAAGGTAAAGTTACCACACTCATCGAAGGCGATTATGCGGTGCTGCCACTCATCAAGGCTCGTAATGCCAACCGTTTTATTGTCAGAAGGAGTACATTCCGGCAATATCCGGAGCTTGAAGTGACCGATCAATCCTTTAATAATCTGATGGTTATCAGCAATACCAATCCGCAGCAGTCAGAATATTTGTGGGGCGGTATCCAATTGGTAAAATGGACAACTCCGGCAGGACGTAATTTGGATGGATTGCTTGTGACTCCCGAAAATATGGATCCATCGAAAAAATATCCTATGCTCATCTATTTCTATGAGCGCAGTTCCGACAATCTCCATCAACACTCAACACCCCGTCCAAGCAGATCCATTATCAACTGGCCCTATTGTGCCAGCAATGGTTATGTGGTGTTTATTCCCGATGTTACTTACGATACCGGCCAGCCCGGAAATGATGCCTACGACGCCATAGTGAGCGGTGCTGAAGCCATGGTGAGCCGGTTCGGGTTTATCGACAAGGAGAGAATGGCATTACAGGGGCAGAGTTGGGGCGGATACCAGACAGCCTGGCTTATCACCCGGACCAATATGTTCAGGTGCGCCATGGCCGGAGCACCTGTTAGTAACATGACAAGTGCTTATGGCGGAATAAGATGGGAGACAGGCAAGAGCCGCATATTCCAGTACGAAAGAACCCAGAGCCGTATTGGTTCAACTCTTTGGGATAACCTTGAGGGTTATATCGAAAACTCACCTCTGTTTTTTGCCCCCAACGTTCAAACACCATTGTTGATGATGCACAACGACAACGATGGTGCAGTACCATGGTATCAGGGAATAGAGTATTTTATGGCTTTACGGAGACTCAACAAGCCTGTGTGGATGCTGGTTTATAACAATGAAGCCCATAACCTGCTGCGTAGAGCAAATACCAAAGATTTGACTATAAGGATGATGCAGTTTTTTGATTACTATCTGAAAGATGCCCCGATGCCCGAATGGATGCGGGATGGTATTCCGGCTGTGGATAAGGATAAGAAAACCGGATATGAACTTGTAAAATGATAAAAAGGGCTGTCGGTAAAAGGACGGCCTTTTTTAATTTCGGGTGAAGCTTCGTCGAATGAAAATTGACAGTTAAATTGTTAAAGAGTTTAATAGTTCAAGAGACTATTAGAATGTCGAGAGTTTCGAAAGTGTCGAGATGAGCGAGAGGAGCGAAAGCGAATTATTCCGGCAGAAGTCGCATGTTTATAGTAATGTCGGTCGTCAATCGTTAGTCGTTGGTCGTGGGTGCGTATGTTTGGGTGTTAGGAGCGAAAGTAACGAAAGTGTAGAGAGGAGTTTAAAAGTAAAAAAGTTAAAGGGTTAAAGAGTCTGGAAGTCAAGGAGTCGTGTAGTTTTAAAGATTTTTCAGGACAAGTCAGTATTTCTAACCACATAACTTGTCCCGTTAGAACGGGAGAACGCAATGAAGGCACCAGGTATGCAAAGATATCTTATCTACTTAATGGTTTTGATATTCGTGGAATAAGGTACTGTAAAGATTTGTTAGGAGAATCAGGTATATGAGTGGCATAACTTATATAAAATCATTAAATTTGAAAAAAAGATATAATGCAGTTAATTATAGAAAAACGGATAGATGATTTGAAGAGTATATGCCAAACTCTTAAAATAAAACGACTTTATATCTTTGGTTCTGCTGTATCTGAGGAATTCAATGATAGAAGTGATATAGATTTTTTGATTTCATTTGATGATAACTTAAGTGTTGAGGAATATACAAATAATTATTTCTCACTTCATTATAAATTAAAGGAGCTTTTCAATCGTGAAATTGATATTGTTACAGAAAGAACTCTGTCAAATCCCTATTTTATCGAAAGTATAAACGAAACCAAGAAATTAATTTATGAAGCGTGAGATAAAAAAGTATTTGTATGACATCAAGGTTTCTATTGATTCCATTTATGAATATTTAGGTGATAAGCGAAATTTTATTGAATATCAGAAGAATAAGTTGCTTAGAAGGGGAGTTGAACGGGAATTGGAAATTATAGGTGAGGCAACCCACCAATACAACCATGCTAACTTGAGCAGACAAAACATAAAAATGGCAAATAATAGTATCTAATGAATATTTTTAATTCAATTATTTTGATTGTTTTGTTTTGGGTGCGGACGGTCATAGTTTTAGGACAGGAACTATCAACTCAAGAAGCGGATACGTTGTTGTTTTCTTTCAAAGATCAAGTCGATTCATACCCTGAATTTTCATATAAGGATAAGAAAATAGGAAAGGAAAGTCTTTGTGAGTTTTATAATGATAAATTAAATTATCCACAAGAGCAAGATTGTCAAGGTACTGTATATGTTATCTTTACGATTGAAAAGGATTCTACATTGACGAATATCCGCATACTTTGGGGAATTCCAGGATGTGATGGGTATGATAATGAAGCATTAAGATTGGTTAGTTTAATGACTCATCTATGGACACCTGCAAGAAAAGAAGATGAGATTGTTAGATTTGAAATGGTCGTACCAGTATTTTTTAGTTTTAGCAGATGCAATGAAAACTAAAATTAAATCCCAAAGGTCTCTTTTGCCTATCAATAATAATCGAAGCCGCTGTTGAACGAAGCTGTTTTAAACGGTATATAATGCCAATGGCCATTAACGATTAGCTAACAGCCATTAACCAAATTCAAATTCTACCTCCTGGTTCCCTCCGGGAATTGCACCTTGTCGGGCTCGCGATTAAG
>JBDHYT010000427.1:0-2794 GCA_039811485.1 Marinilabiliaceae bacterium
CAGGTAATTTCCTTCAGGAGCACTGTTATAGACTGTGTCAATCACCGATAAACCAACAGAATCGGGTTTAAAAGTCAGATATACATCATTGTTTAATTCGGGAACCGAGTCAAAAATTTTGTTGTTATCGAATCTCAGATTCAAATATTTCCCTCTGAACGGGTCGTTCGGATCAACCGGCAAAACTCTTAGCCTGAGGACAATACCATTCTTAAGGTTATTTTCTTCCCTGATAATTGTTGATACCGGTATGGCAAGCTGGTAAACAACTACTGCCACAAATAGCCAAAGGATATATTTCGGTTTCATAAGTTATTCTGTTTTAGTTTTTTAGAAAGATGGGTGTTTGCAAAAATAAATGCAGCACCCACACCGATAAATATTAACCCACGTAGCATAAACGAAATGTTTGAATCCACAAACCGGCTGAATATCAGTATTGAAATCATCACCAGTCCTATGTTTAAATGCTTAAAGCTATGGGTTTTAATACCTTTCTGAATTGTTAGAATACTTGCAGCAAGAAGCAAGAGATTAAAAGTAACCACCGGAATCAAGGTGCTGAAATATGCTGCTAACGATACCACAAAAACCGGCGCAAACATCCATTCAAATATCCCTGCTTTCTTTTTGTTGAAAAAGACTTTAACTGTAAGCAGATTAAGTGCTATGGCTGTGGTAATCATCACTATAATGAAATGTTTTGACATGAACAATGTGCCGTCAAGAGCTTCCGTGCCCAGCCATATATCATTGAAACTGCCTGTTGCAAGCATATATACCATCGTTACTAATGCCACTTTATTGATGGTAAAAAACAGATGGTTGCCCAGATACGGGATTTTTACTTCGGATAACAGCAAGAGGATTGTTAATAGGCTGAATAAAAGAGAAATATCCCAATACGACTTAGTAGTGAGACTTATCCATAAACCAAAGGTTAGAGTTATAACCACAAACCAGTTATGAGTTTTAACCGAATGAGAATCAGTATTTTCTCTGCTTAGGCTGATGTAGAAAGGTATAACTGCAGCAAACAGAAGCCAGAAAAAGTTTTTAGAGATTTCGGTTTCAAATCCAATTGATGACGAGGTTATGAAAACAAACATTCCTGTTAGCGACAATATCGAAACCAATGACGATTTCAATAGATAAATCATTGGAATAGAGAGTGCTGTCCATATAAAAATAAATGTGGTGGCATCTCCCGAATGATTATAAACCTGACTTATTATGGAGATGAATGCACCAAGCGCCATTGTGGTAAAAACAGCAGCTGATTCGTTCAGTGCCTTGTTAACTCTGTCTTTTACAAGAGCGTAACCACAAAGTATATAGCCAATTAACAGAGGCAATCCTCCCAGTGCTATTTTCAATGTACGCGACAAGTCGTCCCAGTTGTGAGCCACCAGAAGAATGAATCCAGCTCCCACAAGCAGTGCTCCTAATATTGATATAATATGTCCGGAGCCAGAACTTTTTTGTGCTTCTTTGTTTTGATAGTAACTGGTAATTTTATCTGCCGTACCCTTATCGATAACACCATCAGCCAGCAGCTGCTCAATCTCTTTTGATATTTTACTCATAAAGTGAGGATTATGATTGTTATATCAAAATTAGAACTATTTTGAATCTAAACAATATGTTTAAGGTTATCTTCAATTACCAATTAAAAATTTGTATTTCATTTTATTCCCATTTTCCTTATCTTGTTTTGCCTTCCCATTCTAAAATCATAATAGTTTAAAATGAACAATATCAAACTAACAACCGCATTGTATGGTTTTGCAGCTCTTGCCGCTGGTACGGCTTCATGCAAAACTTCAAAACCAAAAGAGACAGCCGAACGGCCCAATATTCTGTTTATCCTGTCGGATGATCACACCTCGCAGGCCTGGGGAGTGTATGGCGGTATATTCCAGGATTATGTGAAGAATGAAAATATCCGAAGGCTTGCATCTGAGGGTACAGTTCTTGAAAACTGTTTCTGTACCAATTCGATATCTGTCCCAAGCCGGGCATCTATTCTTACCGGTAAATACAGTCATCAGAATGGGGTCCGTTCGCTTGCCGATGCTCTTTCGCCCGACAGTATGACCATTGTAAAGTCGCTCAGGGCAGGTGGTTATCAGACCGCACTGTTTGGAAAATGGCATCTTAAGCAGGAGCCTGCCGGCTTCGATCATTACGCTGTGTTTCACGATCAGGGTGAGTATCGCGACCCTTATTTTAAAACTGCCGGAAACTGGGTTGATGACGATAAAGGCAATAATGGTGTTCGCGCCAAAGGTTTTTCAACCGATCTGGTGACCGACAGCACGATGAACTGGATTAGGAACAGGGATAAAAACAAGCCATTCCTGATGTTGTGTCATTTTAAAGCAACCCATGAGCCCTGGGATTTTCCCGAACGGCTGGCCCATATCTATGATGATGTGAAACTGCCCGAGCCTGCCACGCTGATGGATTTTGATAAAACAGAAAGCGGCCGCACCTTTGATGGTCAGACTCTTGAAACCATAGGTCGTAACTGGGAGTATGACTCAGCCAATCCGGGTAAATGGTGGTGTGAGTATCCGGGACTTCCTTTCACCACTCAAGGGCTGGATCCGGTAGCTGCACGCAGGCATATTTACAACAAGTACATCAAGGATTATTTGCGTTGTGGGGTGCTTGTGAGTTATAGGATGAACCAAGTCAGTAAATACTAAATATAAAACAATCGCAAGCTCATTTTGAGCTTGCGTTTGTTTCACTGCACTCGTGTGCGCTGCGCTGTGAGCTCCCCTCTTTA
>JBDHYT010000428.1:0-2792 GCA_039811485.1 Marinilabiliaceae bacterium
CACACCAAGCTGATACATCATATCAAACTTGTTTTTGCACGCCACAAAATCATCAACAACACCATCACCGTCGTTGTCCTTCCACGAAATATCCCGCCCCGGATGGACTGCCCAGATGAAGTTCACACGGTTACGGGCAGCAGCTTTTGTAAGCTCTACAATTTTAGAGGCAGCATCGGCAGGATATGGATCACGCCATTGGGTAGAAAAGCCATGAAACGGATCATCCTTTGGCCCATAGATATAAGTATTTAGCTTATTCTGACCATAAAATACAATCTGACTCAACCGGTTGGTATGTCCCCAAGGCTTACCGTAAAAACCCTCAACAGTACCACGGAACTGAACATCAGGCCAGTCGGTGATAATTACCGATGGTAACTTCAGCACATTTTCATCCTTAACAATTAGTTGCTTAAGAGTTTGAAGCGCATAGAAGAGTCCGGCATCATCGGTACCTGCCATCACAATGCCTTTAGCATCAATTGTTAGATTATAAGCCTCGGGCATCGAGATTGGAGCACCATAACGTTTCATGCCGTTGCCTTTGGCTATAGCTGTAGTAACAGAAACTTTATAACCTTCGAAAAGCGATTTCAATTCGGCAACTATCGAATTATCAACACCCTTCCCGGCTTTTACAGTAACTTTCCCTACCGGAGGTGCTACAAATGTGCCGTTATGATCGAGAAGATGAGGCACAGGATAAACCTGCGGGAGATTCTGACCATACAGAGCAGAAACTCCCACAAAACAGAGTAATAAAAATATAAATCTCATTATTAAATAGTTAGTTTTAGTCTTACATAAAACAAAGAACCCAAAACTAACAAATTTTAATGAAGATTGAAATTAATTTGCAATGGTAAAGATAAACGACTCAAGCGGTCCAGCCGAAACCATAACATCTCCTTCCCCATCCTTAACAACAAGTGATGCTTTATGTCCGTAAAGCATATCAGTAAGCAAATAGCTGTCATCCTTAAGGTTCCATATTTTTATCAATTCTTCAGGAACAACCAGCTTAAAATCAGCCCCGTTATCAGCATCAAAATTGGTAATAACAATAAGTTTTTCATCACCTTTATAACGGGCAAAAGAGAACTGCTTTGAGCTGTAATTATCACTCCGGCTGCGATTTACACGGTGCAGATCAAAATATTCTCCCATCAATGCCATACTGCTGACAGTAAAATTGAGCAGACGCTTATAAAAATCACGCAACTCCTTTTCATCTTCAGTAAGCTGACCGCCGTCAAACCTGCCGTTATTCATCCAGCGCTGGTGATTAGGCACACCAAAGTAATCGAAGATAGTTGTACGCGAACGGGTTCCAAATCCCGCATCCTCCGAAGCAGGCTCTCCCACCTCCTGACCGAAATAGACCATCACAGGTGCATCGGATATTGCTGCAGAGACCACCATGGCAGGCTTTGCCTTACGTGCATCACCGGCAAACTCAGGACTTGCAATACGCTGTTCATCATGATTTTCAAGAAAATGGAGCATGTGCGGCGCAATATCACTCAGATCATCAACAATAGCAGGCAGATTATCGGTAGAACCACGCCCCTGCATAATGCTTTTAAGCGAATCGTACATCTGGACCTTGTCGTAAAGATAATCCATTTTGCCAATGTGTATGTAATCACGGTAAAGAGCAGGGTTATAAACCTCGGCAAGCAGGAAAGCATCAGGATTCTGATGTTTTATGGACGAATTCATAAAACTCCAGAACTCAACCGGAACCATTTCGGCCATATCAAAACGGAAACCGTCAACACCCTTTGAGAGCCAAAAAAGTGCAATATCCCTGAATTTAATCCACGAATCGGGCACACTTTTATCAGCCCAGAAGTTATAGTGGTCGGCAAAAGGTTTCTTATCAAAACCTTCGGGCAACAGAGGAAAGTCCTTGCTGCCGTCGGGGCGGATACCATAATTAACCTTTACAGTCTCATACCAGTCATAAAAATCGGGCTGGGCATTACGCGAGCCGTTGCCGGTCCATTTTGCAGGATTCTCATCAAAGAAACCATCAGCAAGCGGATGATTATCACCGCCAAGCGGTTTGTAACCATCCTTGGGTTGATACATCACAAATGGTTTGTCTGGTATATAATAAAAGTTATTGTCGCGCTTATACTCCACAGAGACATCATCATTTGCCCCAAGATCGGCCGCATTCAATGAGTTACCCGCACCTTTGTAGTGACGTGCCACATGGTTGGGTACAATATCAATAATCACCTTCAGGCCATGACTGTGGGTACGCTCAATCAGTTCCTCAAACTCTTCAAGTCTTCGGGATGGATCTATGGCCAGATCGGGATTCACATTATAATAATCCTTCACAGCATAAGGCGAACCGGCACGACCTTTTACCACATCGGGGTCATCACCAGGGATACCATATTCACTGTAATCGGTAACGGTGGCATGGTGAGGCACTCCGGTGTACCATATATGGGTTATACCCAAGGATTTAATACTGTCGAGAGCAGCATCGGTAAAGTCGGCAAACTTACCAACCCCATTCTCCTCAATTGTGCCCCAGGGCATGTTGGTAGTAACCTTATTACCAAAAAGACGGGTAAAAACCTGATACACAACGATTTTTCCTTCATGGTTAATATCATTCTGACGAACATTCTCTTTACATGATAGAGTAAAAAGAGCCAACGCAAAGAATATAACAACAACTTTTTTCATAATCAGATTTATTATTAGCTGACTGCAAGATACTTATTTGAATTGAAAAGCAGAATGAAACAATAAACAAAAAATGGAAG
>JBDHYT010000429.1:0-2724 GCA_039811485.1 Marinilabiliaceae bacterium
CCCTGTCGGAAATTAATATTACAAATAAAATAGGTTAATTTGCAGCAGTTTAAAAACACAAAAAATGATTGCTTTTCCAAATGCAAAAATAAATCTGGGTCTCAACATAACAGAGAGACGTAGCGATGGATATCACAATATTGAGACAGTGTTTTATCCTATTCCGCTCAACGATGTGCTTGAAGTTGTTCTTCATCAGGGCCAAGAGCCATATATATTCACCAACAGCGGCATGGTGGTTGACGCTCCTGCCGAGGCCAACATCTGCATTAAAGCACTCAACCTGGTAAAGCGTCACTATAACATTCCGCCGGTGAACATCCATCTGCACAAGGCAATACCATTTGGTGCAGGCCTTGGTGGTGGCTCTGCCGATGCTGCTGCGATGATTCAGCTGCTCGACAGGCTGCTGGATCTAAATATTCCTTTAGATGAACAACTGAGAATGGCAGCGGCAATAGGTGCCGACTGTGCTTTTTTTATTGCCAACAAACCAGCATTTGCCACAGGCATTGGCAATATACTGACGCCAGTCTCTCTCTCGCTGGAGGGTTACTATCTTGCCCTCATCAAGCCCGACATCCACGTCAGCACTCCTGAAGCATACAGAGGCGTGACACCGGCAAAGCCGCAGGTTTCGGTATCGGAAATAATAAACGAACCGATAGAGAAATGGAAAAACCTGTTAATCAACGACTTTGAAAAGAGCATATTCACCCGACATCCTCAGATTGAAGATATCAAGAATATGCTCTACAACCACGGTGCGCTTTATGCCAGCATGTCGGGAAGCGGCTCATCGCTGTTCGGCATATTCAGCCATTCGCCAAATCTGCCGTCAACAGGCCATTTCACATGGACAGGAAGGTTGTAACCTATTCTTCACCACCTTCTGCAATATTTTTGATGTAGGCATCCACCACCGGCTTTGCCCTTTCGGCATCTTCGCTCGACACCACAACCTTAACTGCACCAACTCCACCCGGCACTGCATTCCAGGGTGCTATTGTGCCCATATATTCATCCTGAAGATACGATTCGATCATATTGTCGGTTAGCATGCTTTTAAGCACTTCGGCCTCAAAAATGGAGCCTGCAAACACCTCTACTGCTCTGGTTTCATCGTGAGTTTTCATAGTGGTAAGTTTTATAACGACCAATTACTATATATAAAACAATCCACAATCAAAAAAGGTTGTAAATAAAAACGGGCAGTAAAAACCGCCCGTTCTCTATTACTCTATTTCAATCATCAACTCGTTTTTGGGAATCCGGTCTCCCACTTTCACATTGATTTTGGCTATCTTACCATCCATAGGCATCGATACGTGATTCACCATCTTCATGGCTTCAAACACCAGCAATGGAGTACCCTCTGCCAACTCCTCGCCTTCTGTCACAAACACCTCAAGAATGGTTCCTGGTATGTATGAGTAGATATGCTTCGGGTTTGGCGCCTCATATTTTTTACGATTGATGAATTTATTGGTCAGTCTTGTTTTGTACTTCATACTCAGAATGGCGAAGTCAACAAGACCTTCAATCTTTTTCTTTTTCATGTGATATTTATTTTATTGTACACATGCAACTATGCAGCACCGAATGAATATCCGTTCAGTGCTTTAGTTTCATCTATCAATTCGTTAAAATGGAGGAATTCCGTGTTTCTTCTCAGGACGGGCATCTATCTTATGATGAGCCACTTCGATGGCATGCAACAGTGTTGCACGTGTCTCTTGCGGTTCAATCACCGAGTCGATATATCCCTTTGCAGCGGCCACATAAGGATTGGCAAACTTCTCCTTATACTCCTGCACTTTCAGTTTACGCATCTCATCGGGATTCTCAGCCTCGTCAATCTCTTTTTTGAAGATGATATTGGCTGCACCCTCAGGCCCCATAACGGCAATCTCGGCAGTAGGCCATGCAAACATAAAGTCGGCACCAAGGTGGCGCGAGTTCATTGCAATATAGCCTCCACCATAAGCTTTGCGAAGGATAACCGTGATTTTTGGAACTGTAGCCTCCGAATAAGCATATAGCACTTTAGCACCGTGACGTATCACACCGGCATGCTCCTGGTCGGCTCCCGGAAGATAGCCCGGCATATCCTCAAGGGTAACGATAGGAATATTAAATGCATCGCAGAAACGGATGAAACGTGCTGCCTTATCGGAGCTGTCGCAATCGAGTACACCTGCAAGCACCAGTGGCTGGTTGGCCACAAAACCAATTGTCTCGCCGTTGAGACGTCCGAAACCAATTACAATGTTAGCAGCCCACAGCTCCTGAATCTCAAAGAAATCGGAGTCGTCAACGATGGCACGCACCACATCGCGCACGTCGTAAGGCTCGCGTGGATCCGATGGGATAAGGTCTTCGATATTGCCCTTGAACTTAGGCGGTTTGGGTGGAAACGAACGTGCTTTCACCTTATTGTTCCAGGGGATGAAAGTCATCAGCTTCTTAATCTGGTCGAAGCACTCAAGCTCGCTATTTGCAAAGAAGTGGGCATTACCGGTAACTTCGGCATGCACACGTGCACCGCCAAGGTCTTCCATGCTTATCTCTTCGCCAAGCACTGTCTTGATAACGTTGGGACCGGTGATAAACATCTTGGAGATGTTATCGACAACAAACACGAAGTCGGTAAGTGCAGGTGAATATACCGCACCACCGGCACAAGGACCAAGAATAACCGACAGCTGCGGAATAACACCCGAA
>JBDHYT010000430.1:0-2713 GCA_039811485.1 Marinilabiliaceae bacterium
GATTTTATCCGCATCAGAAAGTTTGTAGAGAAGGGTGGGACTTTGCTGCTTACTGCAGCTCATCTCAATTCATCGCTACAGCCCGATGAAGCTCTACGTTTCCCTCTGGATGATACCGTTATAAGATGTCTGCTTGGTAATGACTATCAGAATTATAAAAAACGGGTTGAGTTATCACTCGGTAAGGGAAAGATTATTTACTATCCCGAAAATGTTTATCCTGCATCGGAAATAATCCGTGAATCGTATAAAAACGATATGATTTCACTTGCAAAAGATATTACTTCAGATGAATATGGAAAAGGGTGGATTAAATCATCAGAGAAAGTTGATTTTACAGTCTGGGATTCAAAGGATATGCGCACAATTTATCTGCTCAATGTTGATTGGGAGAGTGATATGAATAGTCGTAATGCAGTGCTGACAGTTGGGAATCATGATTTTAATATCGATGTGGAACGGTACAGGATTACTGCTGTCCGTATCAGCGATGAGGTGGCTGCAACAGGTTCGGAAAATACTTCGGATATACTTGAAATCAATAGAGAAAATGGTGTTATCAAACTTCGCTGCCAGACTACAAAACCCGATAGAGTCACCATTTTTGACGGCACAACAGGTGAGAGTATGACTAAGGAAGTAAATGGTGCAGGAATTTTTACGTTGGAATTTAAACCATAAATCAAATATAGATGAATCACAAAATTTTAATCTTTCTTGCATTTCTTTTATCGCTTGTTGCCTGTAATGATGACAAGGAGACTCTTTTATTAAAGCTGGATAACCAGAGCGTACGATTTGAAACTCCTGCTGTGGCAAAGCATACTATCGGTGTAAAAACAAACTTGAAAAATATTTCAATCTACGTACCATCTGAAAACCGTGAATGGCTTAGTGTTGAACTGAATGGTAATGAGTTGGTCGTGGTCGTTAAGGAGAATAAAACCTTCGATCAAAGATCGGCTGTAATATCATTGAATGGCGAAGGAGTTGATGAGGTTAATGTTTTGATTGTTCAGCCAGGGCGCGACGGGATTAAGTCGTTTTCGATCAAGAGTTCGTTGAATGACATTAAAAATGATATTGTTGGTGTCGTTAATCACGAAAATAATAGTATCACCATCGCTACCAAGGAGTTTGTTGCCAATGTCAGGAATGTTAAGGTGACTTTTGAATCTACTTCACCTGTGTATGTTAACAATTCCCGGTTAATTAGCGAGGAGACCGGGATATCTTTATTAGATGACAACAAATTAGTGTGTCGCTCCGGGAGTGGAATTGAAACGGTTTATAATCTCGTGTGCGAAGGCCCTATGTTTACAGGTTTACCTGTTATAAGTGTCGATATAGAAGATGGGAAAGAGGTAGTAGAGAAAGTGGATAAGTTGCCTGCCTCTTTTTCTATGTTCGATCCGGCTTCCGATTCAAATGATATGAAAGGTGTTACCTCTACAATACGTGGCAGGGGAAACACTACATGGAGTATGCCCAAGAAACCATATCGTATTGATTTTGCTGAAAAGACTTCACTTTTTGGACTTACTGAGGCAAAAAAATGGGTTTTACTTGCAAACTATCAGGATCCTACTTTGATGATGAATGATGTTGCTTTTGATTTGGGTAGAAGGTTAGGGCTTCAGTTTACCCACTCTTCTCATCATGTGGAACTTTTTATTAACGGTACTTATAGAGGTAATTATCAGTTGACTGAGCAAAAAGAGATTGGTGCAGGTCGGGTAGATATCGACAAGAAAAAGGGTTTTCTGGTAGAGTTTGATGTTTATTATGATGAAGATTATAAATTTAGAAGTACTTATTTGAATCTTCCTGTAATGGTGGCCGATCCAAGTCTGAAAAGTCAGGCAGAAATGGAGTATATAAAAGTTGCAATTCAAGGACTGGAGAACTCTCTTTTTGAAGATGGTTTTCCGAATGACAGTTATGAGAATCATACCGATGTCAACTCATTGATTGATTATATGCTTGTAAATGAGATTGTTCGAAATCAGGAACTATTGCACCCCAAAAGCACTTTGTGTTATAGAGATGCAGGTGGGAAAATCAAATGGGGACCATTGTGGGATTTTGACTGGGCATTTGGATATGATGAGGTGAGCCGGTATTTTAAAAAGACTGATATTTTGTTCTATCCCGGTAATTATTACGACCGCCCTGGAGGTAAATTCTTTGGACGTTTTATGGAAATACCCGGTTTTAAAGAGAAGTATAAAAAAAGATGGATTGAGATAAAACCCGTCGTTGAAGGAATTTATGCTTATATCGATATGATGGGAGCTAAACTTGGAAAATCGCAAGGCGAAAATTTTAAGATCAGCAAAAACGTCCCGGTTGAAAAGAATCTGACTCATGCCCAGCTTTTGGAACAGATGAAAGTTTGGTTGAAGAATCGGATAAACAATCTGGATACCCAAATCAGGAAGTTGTAATCTGCGTGCAATGCTCCACTACCTATTCGTTTTGTGCTGCCCCTGGGCAGAAAATATGACGTGCGTATTGGGGCTGTCTAAAAAGTATTTTATCCACGGATTACACGGATTACACGGATTTTTTCAAATGCTTTCTCTTTGTATATGAGTAATTTATGATAAGCAACTTTTATATTATTCGTGTTTATTTGTTTAATTCGTGTATTTTTCAGACACCTCCTTATGCATGGTATCGCTCTTCTAGCCGATGGCAAAACTAAAATAAA
>JBDHYT010000431.1:0-2709 GCA_039811485.1 Marinilabiliaceae bacterium
ATGTGTAGGCCGATAGGAGGTCGTTAACAAGAGCTTCGATGACACTACTGTTTTCACTTGCATTGCAATGGCAGTTGCGGCCATTGATTAGTGCCACAAGTTCGTCGCGCTCTGCCACAAGTGCCTGGTGAAAACTCTTAAACACTTCGTATTGAGCCTTACGAGCTTCGGCACGGGCTCTGTTTTCGATTGCTTCAAGCTCCTCCTGTGTGGCTATCATGCTTTCTTTTAGCCACTTAGCCATCTGGTTTAGGCCGTCGTACTCTTTTTCCCACTCAAGTCTTTTCTCCGACTTATAGCGTTCGTGACTGCCTGAAGTTGAGTGTCCTGCCGGCTGTGTTAGCTCCTCAATATGGAACAGAGCAGGAATATGATTTTCGCGGCACTCTTTTACTCCCTTTTCGTAAGCCTGGCAAAGTCCGGGATAATCCCAGCCCTTGGCAGTATATATGTTGATGCCGTTTTTATCGCGCGGCCCTTTTTCAAAGCCTTTCATCACCTTCGAGATACTCTCTTTTGCTGTCTGCACACTCTTGGGGACAGATATTCCGTAACCGTCGTCCCACACCGATACCACCATAGGTATCTGGAGAACGGCAGCTGCATTGATGGTTTCAAAAAAGTGACCTTCGGATGTGCTTGCATCACCAATGGTGCCAAATGCCACCTCGTTACCGTTGGTGGAGAACTTGCTGTCGGCCAGTAGTTTGTTGTTGCGATAAACTTTGGATGCCATGGCAAGACCAACCAATCGTGGCATCTGACCGGCGGTGGGAGAAATATCGGAAGAGGTACATTTCATGTTCTTAAGATCCTTCCAATGCCCCTCGTCATCTATTATCCGTGTTCCGAAGTGGTTGTTGAATGATCGCCCGCCATTGTCGGGGTTTAGTTCGGTACGGGTTTCACCATATAGTTGGGCAAAGAATATCTCGGGAGTTGTCATTCCGGCAGCCAACAAGAATGTTTGATCGCGGTAATAGCCCGAACGCCAGTCGCCTGCCTTAAATTGCTTGGCCATGGCTATCTGCGGCAACTCTTTGCCATCGCCAAAAATGCCAAACTTAGCCTTGCCTCCCAGCACCTCTTTGCGGGCTATGAGACTCATATTACGACTTAGCCAGCCTATATAGTAGTCGTGAAGCACCTCTTTTTTAAACTCTTCGAAACTTAACTCCTTCGATTGCATGTCTGATTGTTTTTTTCAATTAAACAAAAATAAAAGAACAATATTAAATGTACCCATCTTCGTCAGATTAAAAACAGATAAACCTCCTTTTTGTTCGTGGCTCCATCTTTTATATCTTTGTATCCACAAATCAATAATCACAAAAATGCTCAAAGTTATACTTCTGGCCATGGGATTGATGGCTATCGTATTTATTCTGATGGCAATAAAGATGCTGCTCAAGAAGAACGGTGCATTTCCTAATCTTCATATTGGAGGCAATAGCGAATTGAAAAAACGCGGTATCTACTGCGTGCAGACAATGGATAAACTTGAGCGCAAAGCCAGCGTGGATATTTATGAGATGACTAAAGATAACGGCGTGTCGTGATACGAAAATTAATAGAATTTAAATTAGTGAAATACAATCACTTATAACCACCATTCCTTTCCTTTTTTTTGCGCCGATGGATACCTGTACGCTGATTCCTGGGGAGACGAGGGAATATCACTAACCATGGTTTTCAGGCCGTGGTCTGTCACAGTCATTACAGTCGGCTTTTGCCATGAATATTGTTGTGATATTCCGTTTGTACGCACATATTTTGACCTCGGACTTATGGATTTCTATTTTGTTAATATTGGACGATTTTGCTTTTTTAGTGCGTTTAGAACCTTAAATTATCTATTAGGTTAAAAAATGTAAAAATATATTCCCTAAGTTTAATTAAAACACTTGTTTGTTATTTTCCTTTTACTATTTTTGCCTGTGAATCCAATTATTTGCAGAGTATGAGGATTGTAACAACTAAAACCTTAATTTAGGCGTAAACATTTAATGTTTCTACTGTTGTTTGTTTTTGTTGGCGCTCAACTAATTTTGTCCCAAACAAAAACAATATCCGGTACGATTACCGGAAAAGACGACGGAATGCCGCTTCCTGGCGTTTCTATTGCCATTAAGGGCACAACCACTGGTACCATTACCGACGGAAATGGTAAATACTCACTCTCGGTACCAGCATCAGCACAAACTTTAGTTGTATCTTTCGTTGGCATGAAAAGCCAGGAGGTTACAATTGGTGGAAGTTCTGTGATTAATGTGGTGTTAGAATCCGAACTGGTTGGTGTTGACGAGGTTATTGTGGTAGCTTACGGAACCACAAAACGCGAGTCGTTTACAGGTTCGGCAGTGGCCATCGATTCTAAAAAGATGGAGAGCCGCCCATTGGTTAACGTAACCAAGGCACTCGAAGGTTCGGCTCCTGGTATTCAGGTTGGAAGTGAGTCGGGTCAGCCCGGTTCTGGCACATCAGTCCGTATCCGTGGTATTGGCTCTATCAACTCATCAAGCAGTCCGCTTTATGTTGTTGACGGGGTTCCTTTCTCCGGCTCAATTTCAAGCATCAATAGTGCCGATATTGAGAGTATCTCGGTTCTGAAAGATGCTTCATCTTCGGCACTCTTTGGCTCGCGTGCAGCCAACGGTGTAATCATGATTACCACTAAAAAGGGAAAATCGGGACGTACTCTGTTTAACG
>JBDHYT010000432.1:0-2701 GCA_039811485.1 Marinilabiliaceae bacterium
AAACTCATCTACCCCATAAGAGACATTATCAGCCAGTTGCTGATAATAATAATCCCTGTCATCCTGTTTTTTGCCTTCATCGGGTGGTACGAAAACATCTGGTTGGCAGCATCCGGGTCGGTACTGTTTGTAGTTTTCTATATTATGCTCTGTTTCAACCTCATCATCCTTACCGATGAAGAAAAATCCATGATTGAAAAGCTAATGCTGGCCAACAAAAAGACAGCCTGGATTTACAATAAATCACTGCCCATCATCAGAAGAATAACCTCTTTAAAACCAAGTAGTCATGAGAAAAAACAATAAACCGTCAATAGCCTTTTTCGGGCTAAAAGGTCTCCCTTCGCAAGGAGGAACAGCAGCCGTTGGCGAAAACATAATCAGACAGTTATGCCCGAAGTACGACATCACAGTATATGCCACATCTACCCATGCATCCAGCAGGGAGCCAATCCCGGGCGTTAGGCAGATAATTTTCAAAGCATTGCCTCACAAGAAACTGAACGTATTCTATTACAATCTGATATCGGCACTTCATGCCCTGTTTTTCGGACGTTACGATATGGTTCACACCCACCAGATCGACATTGCATTTATCATTCCTGTTTTGAAACTGAGATATAAAGTGGTGGCCACTCATCACGGTAAAACATACGAGGTAAACAAATGGGGCAAAACAATGAGACGGTACTTTAAATGGAGCGAGAAGCTGATGTTACGCAAAGCAGATGTTTCAACCTTTGTGGCCAATACCGAGCGTGGCGACCTGATGTCGGAACTGCCCGGCAATTACCTCTATATTCCCAACGGCATCAACCGCCCCTACGACATCCCCGCCGGCGAACGCAAAGATTATCTGCTATTTGCAGCAGGTCGTATAATTCCACACAAGGGTTGCCATGTTTTCCTCGAAGCACTTGAGAAGATTGGATACAAAGGACGTGTAGTGATAGCAGGCAACTATGAGTCGATACCCGAATATCGCGACAAGCTGCTGGCTTACAAAGAAAAACTCGACATCGATTTCAAGGGGATGATAACACAAAAGGCTGAGTTGCAAAAACTTGTGAGGGAAACACGTCTATTTGTATATCCAACCTTTTATGAGGCTATGTCGATGATGCTGCTTGAGGTGGCTGCCGAGAAGACACCTATGATCTGCAGCGACATACGCGAAAACCGTGCAGTACTGGCCGATGATGAAGTAATATTTTTCAAGACGGGCGACAGCAACGATCTTGCTGCCAAAATTACAGAGGTGCTTGAAAATCCGCAAAAAGCAGAAGAATGCACAGTCCGTGCATTCAATAAACTGATAACGACCTATTGCTGGGATACCATTGCAATACAGTATGACGACCTTTACCGCAAGGTAATTGGCACAAATTAAGCAAATAAAACACCCACTGAAAATCTCAACTAAACTTATAATCGAGAGTTTTTCAGTGGGTAAAATATTTCAATACAATTTTTCAGCTCACTTAAACAAGCCGCCCAAGCCACCTTTTAGAAGATCTGAGGCTTTATTTTTAAGCATATCGCCTGCCGAACCTTTGAACATCTCGGTAAGCGAATCGGCATTAAAACCTCCCTTTGGTTTGTCCTTACCGAATGCATTCACCACAGAAGAGACAATAAATGGTGCAACCTGTTGTGCCAGTTCACTTTTTATTCCTACTTTGGCAAGCAGATCACCCACAAGCGATTTGGTAAGAGTATTGGTAAGCGACGATGCAGCACTACCTCCTTTGCCATTAAGCAAATCAAGCAAACCGCCAATATTACCCGACATCACCTGATCGCCTAAGCCTTTTTTAAGCGAACTACCCGATACATCAAGAATCTTGCCTCCTACTGCTTTGTCAATATTGAATTTTGACCCCAGCTGTGACAAAATCTCAGCACCACCCGACTTTAATATCTGCTCTAACATAACTTTAAGTTTTTATGATTTAATATGGTTATTCCTTATAGATAACAATTAAACAAATATAGTGTTGAATTACAGACCAAAGAAATATATTTTATGTGCCGGGTAATATTATTGACGTATGACGGAAATGGCGATGTTTTGAGTGCATACAAAAAATCATATTGGTAACAAACAGTATGGTTTCATCCCTACGGGACATTTAAAGTACTGCCACTGCCGGGCAGAGGTGCGTGGCAGTCAGGCACCGCGGGTTGAGACCCACGGTTATTCTTGGTGTGACTCTACGAGCCGATGCAAACAGGACGGTAACATGGCTACTTACAAACATTATGACTCCAGGACTCCAGGACTTCATAGCTTCATAACTTAGATATGCGACCACCTCCGGGGTCGTTTCGGTTTTTACTACATTACAGCTATAAACATGCGACTCCTGCCGGAGTCAGCCCCTTTCGATACTTTCGTCCTTCTCGATACTCCTCAATATGCCGCCCCTTCAGGGCTTAGAGGGTCTCCACAGGTTAACACCACGGGTATTAAGGATGCGGTTCTGGCAGCCATAAATTTCATAAAAAAAAGGATTAGCCTATTACAGACTAATCCTTTTTCTTAGAGCGGGAAACGGGGCTCAAACCCGCGACCCTCAGCTTGGAAGGCTGATGCTCTATCAACTGAGCTACTCCCGCGTAATGAGTGGGGAGAGGAGGATTCGAACCTCCGAAGTCGTAAGACAACAGATTTACAGTCTGCCCCATTTGGCCGCTCTGG
>JBDHYT010000433.1:0-2683 GCA_039811485.1 Marinilabiliaceae bacterium
TCAGCACATTGCCACCATGGAGATGCTCTACAATACCGAAAAGAAAGATCAAAAGATTGAAGAGCTGAACCAATTAGCCGCACTAAACGAAAAGAAGATTTACACACAAAAATACCTGTCGCTTTTTCTGGTATCGTTCTCTTTTCTTTCGATAATAATAATACTGCTTGTCTTTTATCAATTCAGACTCAAGACTCGTATCAAGACAATGAGAACAAAACAACGTCTGCTCCGCTTGCAGATGAATCCCCATTTCCTGTTCAACGTACTCAATGCTCTCCAACTCTATATACTTGAAAATGACCAGGAAAAATCGTCCGATCTTTTGGGATCACTATCCAAGCTGATGCGTAACATACTACAAACCAGCAACTACGAGTACATATCCATAAAAGATGAAGAGACAATCCTTACCGATTATCTAAAAATTCAGCAGTTGAGATTTTTAGAACCGTTCAACTTTAAAATCTCGGTTGACGACGAGTTAAAGATGGACAATACGGCAATACCACCAATGCTCACCCAGCCCTTTATTGAGAATGCCATTGAGCATGGATTTCAAACCATCAACAATACATGTTTTATCGGGATTAGAATTTACAGGGAGGACAAATCGGTGATAATAGAGGTTAACGATAATGGCGTTGGAATAAAAAACAATAAACCGGACTCTCAGGCGGCACATAAGCACAAATCGATGGCAACAACCATAACCAAGGAGCGGCTGATGATACTTCAGAAAGAGACCGGCAAAAAGACCAGTATCGAGATGGAAGACAGAAGCCTGGCAACCGACGAACATGGAACCACCGTGCGGTTGACCATTCCGTATCTTACCCTGAAACCGTAAAATATAAGAAGAAAGATGAGAAAAATAATCTGCCCGGTACTATTCATATTATTAACAGTCAACCTATTGGCTCAAAACGACCTGTCGGTTTACCACACCCACACCGACTTCGACACTACAAAAACCAACCAACTGCTGTTTCAGATAGAGAATCATAACTTTTTCAGGAACAACGAGTACTTCAGCGACCTTGTGGAAGGCTATACATTGCCGGGTTACACCATCGAGCCTGCATTGGTTTACTATCCGTCATCACTATTCAGACTGAAAGCAGGCTTTAACTTCCGGCAGTTTCATGGCACTAAGAGCAGCGAACAGGTTATGCCTGTAATATCGGCACAGCTGATGCTGACACGCAGCCTGTCGGTTACACTTGGAGCAATCAGAGGCAGTGTACACCACAACATGCCAGAGCCGCTGATAGACCCCGAATGGCAGATAAACCGCCCGGTGGAGACAGGCTTGCAGTTTTTACTAAACACATCAAGATTCAAGGCCGACTTATGGCTCGACTGGAATCAGTTTATAAAGACAAACGACACTATTCCCGAAAAGTTTTTGGCCGGCTTTAAAGGAAACCTGAGAGTTAACCAACAGGACAACAATATATTACTCTCTATTCCATTGATGATGACTGCCACACACCGCGGCGGCCAAATTAGCAACTTCAATGAGCCCATGGAGTCGCTCGCAAACCTTGGAACAGGAATTATTGCATCTAAAAACGTAGGAACCAAGGCACTACGGAAAACAGAATTTTCGCTTCTTGCACTCTATTTCAAAGATTTGACCGACAAAAAGGAACGGCCCATGAATTCGGGATTTGCAGTTTATCCCACCATGTCATTAACCACTTTATGGGGCGATGTAATGGCTGGATGGTGGTATGGAAACGACTTTTACAGTCCGCGTGGAAATCCGCAGTTTATGTCAACCTCCACCTATAAACCCGGGTTTTATCAAAAAGAGAGAAATATGATTACCCTTAAATACAACCTCAACAAAATGATAATGAAACAGTTGAAATTCAACTTTGGAGTTGAGGGTTATATCGACACGGCAACAAAGACACTTGAGTATTTTTATGCCATAAACATCATCTACTCGCCATCATTCAAGTTGATGACACTCAATCATTTGGAATAGAGAGTGAACCGCCATGGTTTACTCTTCCAAACTTCGCCTGCATAATCGACACCAATGCGGGGAAACCGGTTAACAGCCTGACTGGCAACACCATACTCTATCCACATACGGCCATCGGGATGCAGCGGTTCACCGTAAAAGGAGCGGTCGAGATGAAGATGACGCCCAAGCCTGCCCGGTCCATATATGCCGTCAACGGCACGGATCAGAACAGCCTGCGGATTATTTTCGGGTCCGGTAACAATATTGAGCATCCAGCACATACCGTAAATCAGATACACATATATTACTCCTCCCCCATGATACATTACCTCGGTGCGCGGGGTGCGTCCTTTACTCACATGGCATGCCAGATCCTCTTCGCCACGGTAGGCCTCAACCTCTGTGATAACACCACGCCACACCCTTCCGTCATCAAACCTTCTGCAGAGAGTCATCCCGACCATCCGGGGTGCAATATCAAGCACGTCGGCTTCAAAAAATGAAGCTGTCAAAGCATTACCATCATCCATCAACGCCTATCACAAACAGTTTTCTTTAATGCTGACCATAAAAACACTCTTCCCCGACGATTGAGCCACACCTTCGAAAAATGTAACGTCACCGGGTTGATGCATAAGTATATCTACCGAATCGCCAAACATAAGTTCCGATATAAAATAAAGCGATATATTGCATTTTTAAATG
>JBDHYT010000434.1:0-2677 GCA_039811485.1 Marinilabiliaceae bacterium
CCTTCACTTCAATATCGCTCTTTCGGGCTCTGCTTGATCTTTTTCGAGAACTATATCCTTTGCGTACCTATTCACTAAATCTTTCACCCGAAGCTATTGCCAAGGGTAAGTATAAGGTCTGTCTCGAATATCACATTGGCCACTGCAAAGCTCCATGCGTTGGTCTCTACAATGAAGAAAAATATCTGGTACATATTGAAGAGATTAAGAGTATCCTTAAAGGTAATATTTCTGGTGTTATCAGATTTTTAAAACAGAAGATGAACGAATTTGCCGAAAAACTGGAGTTTGAACAGGCTGAGGAGATGAAACAGAAGCTAATCAAACTTGAGTCCTTTCAGGCAAAATCGACCATTGTCAACCCCTCTATCAATAATGTGGATGTATTTTCGGTTCTCGATTTCGACGACCGGGCCTATGTCAATTTCATCAGGGTTAATAATGGTGCAGTAATGCAGTCGCAAACCATGGAGTATAAGAAGAAGATGGATGAAACTGCCGATGAAGTGTTGGCCTACGGCATATCCGAAATTAAGGTGCGTACCCAGGTTCTATCTCGTGAAATTCTTGTTCCTTTCATTCCTGATATCGAATTTAGCAATGTCAAATTCGTCGTCCCTAAAATTGGTGACCGGAAAAAACTGCTCGAACTATCAGAGCGGAATCTTAAATTCTACCATCTCGACCAGGAAAAACAGGAGTCGATTCGTAATCGGGTGCCTCGGGAGGAGAGACTGTTGCTCACCCTTAAATCGGACCTCAATCTGAAAGAACTTCCTGTACATATCGAATGCTTCGATAACTCAAATATTCAGGGCACAAATCCTGTGGCTGCCTGTGTGGTCTTTAAAAACGGAAAACCTGCAACTTCAGAATACCGCCACTTCAATATCAAAACTGTAGAGGGACCTAATGACTATGCCTCAATGGACGAAATTGTCTATCGTCGCTATAAGCGGATGATTGACGAAAACCAACCGTTACCCCAGCTTATAGTAATTGACGGCGGGAAAGGACAGCTTGGCGTGGCTGTAAATGTACTGCGCCAACTCGACATCATAGATAAGGTGTCAATAATAAGTATTGCCGAACGGCTTGAGGAGATTTTCTTCCCTGGCGATCCTGTTCCTCTCTATCTCGACAAGAAGAGTGAGTCTCTTAAAGTGATCCAGCATATCAGAAATGAAGCACACCGCTTTGGCATCACATTCCACCGTAATAAACGGTCAAAAGCACTTATTAAGTCGGAGCTTGAATCTATTGAAGGAATAGGAGAGAAGAGCATCGATACTCTGTTGAAGCACTTTAAATCTGTCAAAAATATCTCGACTCAAAGTGTCGATGCTCTCGCGGAGGTTGTTGGTAAGGCCAGGGCCAGAATTGTTTTTGATTACTTCAACCCTGGCTCAAAAGAGTAGTTCTATAAGTTTATCTCTTGTCAACTCCGTATTTGTCAGTAAGTGTTCATTTTTGGATATATGCTGCTCAATGTCGTTTTTTGAGTGCAGTACTCCAACTAATGATGACACAAACTCTTCTGTATTTGTATTTGCATTGTTTTCCGGCTGAATAACATCTACCGATGAAATTATACCTTTTTGTACATCCATTTTCACCGTAATCCAGTAACCATTATCCAAAATCACCCTTTTTTCAAAAAAATATTGCGGCGAATATCCGTAAATCCATTTATCGGTGCTGAATTTTGTGCGATTTAAATCGTCTATATATTGTTTATCAACATCGGTTAAAATATAGTGATGGGAGCCATCGAATTCTCCCTGCAACCATTCGAATAACTCCTTTGAAAACTCTTCCGTAGTGATTTTCTCTTCTAAATATTCAGATATGTTGGTGACAACGCTTCTAACCGACTTCACTGCTTTATCCTTGTATCTCTCTGGTGTAATCTTTATGCATTCGTTCAGAATATCAAGCTCCGATTCGAAAAGCAACGTACCATGATGCATCACCCTCGTCTTGTATATGTGCGATGCGTTACCCGAAATCTTTTTCCCGTCCACCGTAAGTTCATGGCGGCTTCCTATCTCTGCTTTTACACCTTTTGTAGCCAGAAATCGTACTATATACTTCAGGTACTTTTCAAAATTAACTAAGTCGCCGCTCTTTTCGTTGGTGATAAAACAAAAATTTACATTTCCAAAGTCGTGATACACAGTGCCACCACCGCTCAACCGCCTGAATACGCCTATGTTATTGCTTTGAGTATATTCAAAGTTTATCTCACCCATTGTGTTCTGATGCTTCCCGCTCACAATCGATTGCGAATTGATATAGGTGAAAAAAACATCTTCCTCAAAATGTTTAAGGAAGTACTCTTCCGATGCCAAATTAAATGAGGCATCGGAAGAATTACTATAAATAAAACGCATATTTATCTCTTTATGAACTTGTTATGATAGTGAGTGTTGTCATCTGTAATAACTTCGATAATATACACTCCACGGCTTAAACCACTCAATGCTATGTTTTGTTTAGCGCCTACACACTTCTCCGATATTACCCGGACTCCTTGTGTATTGTATATATTTATCATTATGATGTTTTTACAATCCGACTCAACATTAATGTAGTCATTGGCGGGGTTAGGATAAATTGAAAAAGCGTTGTTGGATTTTAGGTCGTTAGTACCTAAGTAATTTGCTAAGTCTAAATA
>JBDHYT010000435.1:0-2657 GCA_039811485.1 Marinilabiliaceae bacterium
TGAGTAACTTATTAAAAACAATATTTATATTATTCGTATTTTTCGTGTAATTCGTGGACTATTCAGACACCTCCCATAGAATTGAATAAACATACAACTAAAATTTTCAACCGTTACCTTTTATAAAGTGGTCACTTTATTAACTTTGCATAAAAAAAAACGGCAGTGGCTAACAATATTCTCCAGTTATACAGCAACACACCACAGGTAAAAGAGCTTCAAAAACTCATATCGAAACGTGAAGGCAACATCTACACCGAGGGGCTTACATCATCGGCAAGAGCTGTGATACAGGCATCGTGCCACAACAACGGTACTCACCTTATCGTTGCTCACGACAAGGAGAGTGCTGCCTATCACTATCACGACCTCACCCAGTTGCTTGGTGAAGAACCGGTATTCTTCCTACCGTCGTCGTTTAAGCGGAGTGCCGACAATGGCGAGCAGGATGCACAAAACATTCTTATGCGCACCGAGACACTCAGCCTGCTGCTGTCGTCAGACAATCCTCATATATATATAGTTACCTACCCCGAGGCAATTACCGAAAGGGTAATTTCGCAGGAGCAGCTCAACGACAATATGCTGAAGATTGCCGTTGGCGACCGTATCGACCTCAGTTTCACCATCGATGTGCTCAACGAATACCATTTCGAGAGGGTTGATTTTGTATTCGAGCCGGGCCAGTATGCCGTAAGAGGCTCTATCATAGATATTTTCTCATTCTCGGATGAAAACCCGTTCCGGATCGATTTCTTTGGCGATGAAGTTGACTCAATCCGCAGTTTTGACCTAGAGTCGCAACTATCGAAAGAGAAACTACGCAATATTGTGGTTGTGCCCAACATCAACGACAACAACAGGATGAAGGATATGATGCCTCTTTCGCAGGCACTTCCGCAACAATGCACTGTATGGATTGAGAACCCATCGTTTGTGGTTGACATGATGAACGACATTGTGCTGCGGGTTGAAAAAGCCGGTCAGAGAAGTGAAGAAACACCCCGATTATCAGCATTCTGCAACGGTAATGAGTGGTTTAACCATCTGAAACAGCAAACCGTGGTTGTTTACGGCTCGAAAAACGAATTCAAATCCGGTAACATAGTAAAGTTCAACATTGCGCCACAACCCATATTTCATAAGAACTTCGAACTATTAGAGGCCAACATATCCGAAAAGATACAATCGGCTTACGATGTTTACATACTATCTGACAATCCCAAGCAGCTCGACCGCCTGCGCTCAATTATCAACGACCGGAAGACAGGCATCGACTACCGCGAGATGCGGATTGCACTTCACGAGGGGTTTATCGACCACGATGCACGCCTATGCTTTTACACCGATCACCAGATATTTGAGCGATACCACAAATTCACACTGCGCACCGACAATACACGCATTGCACAACAGTCAATATCGCTGAAAGAGCTTAGCAAGCTGAACCCCGGCGATTACGTGGTTCATGCCGACCATGGTATAGGTAAGTTTGCGGGGCTTGTACACACCGAAGTGAATGGTAAGCCACAGGAGGCAATCAGGCTGATATACCACAACAACGATTCGCTGCTGGTAAGCATACACTCGCTGCACCGCATAAGCAAGTACAAGAGCAAAGACGGCACACCGCCAACCATACATAAACTCGGCACCGGAGCCTGGCAAAAGCTGAAGGAGAAGACCAAGAGCAAAGTTAAAGATATTGCCCGCGAGCTTATTGCACTCTATGCCAAGCGTAAGGCAGAGCCTGGATTCCAATTCTCGCCCGACTCATATCTGCAAACCGAACTTGAGGCATCGTTCATCTATGAGGATACACCCGACCAGTACAAAGCCACACAGGCACTTAAAGTAGATATGGAGAGCGACTCGCCAATGGACAGATTGGTCTGTGGCGATGTGGGATTCGGCAAAACAGAAGTTGCCATTCGTGCTGCCTTTAAAGCCGTGGCCGACAACAAACAGGTGGCAGTACTTGTGCCCACAACCATACTTGCATTTCAGCACTACAACACATTTAAGGAGCGACTTGCCGATTTTCCTTGCAACATCAGCTATGTGAGCCGGTTACGAAAACCCAAAGATGTAAAACAAGCCCTTAAAGATCTGGAAGAGGGAAAAATTGACATTATCATCGGCACACACCGCCTGGTAGCCAAAGATGTGAAGTTCAAAGATTTAGGTCTGCTTATCATTGATGAGGAGCAACGGTTTGGAGTAAGCGTGAAAGAGAAGCTGCGTGCCTTCAGGGTAAACGTTGATACACTTACACTTACAGCAACACCCATCCCGCGCACACTTCAATTTTCGCTTATGGGCGCGCGCGACCTGAGCATACTCAACACACCGCCTACCAACCGCCAGCCCATTGTTACCGAGGTTCACGCCTTTAATGAAGAGATAATAAAAGAGGCTATCGAATTTGAAGTGCAGCGCAACGGTCAGGTCTTCATCATCAACAACAGGATACAGAATATATACGAACTTGAGAAGAGAATAAACCAGATACTGCCGAAGAGAAAAACTGTGGTTGCCCACGGCCAGATGGACGGAACGACACTCGAAAATGTGATGCTGGACTTTATATCAGGTGAATATGACGTGCTTATTTCCATAACCATCATTGAGTCGGGACTCGACATACCTAAAACTAA
>JBDHYT010000436.1:0-2657 GCA_039811485.1 Marinilabiliaceae bacterium
GCTGCTAAGTGACTTCTGTTCATGATAGCCCACCACAGGCGTAAGGTCAATGCCATTGGCCTTATGCCATATATCGAGGCCATTTTTACCCAACACACGCACCATCATCTCCGGAGGGATATGACTCAGCGTCTCGATCTTCTCCACCCCCATCGAACGCAGCAACTGATAGCTCTTGGCTCCAAGCATCGGTATCTTACGTATCGACAATGGATTAAGAAACGACTGCACCACATCAGGCTCCACTTCACGCTCTCCACAGGGCTTTGCCTCTCCGGTTGCAATTTTCGACACGGTTTTGTTTACCGAGTGCCCCATAGATATAGGCAGACCAGTTTCGCGTATTATGGTCTGACGCAGTTCGTGTGCCCACTTAGTACAGCCGTAAAACCGGTCCATCCCGGTCAGGTCGAGATAATGCTCATCGATGGATGCCTTCTCATACACAGGCGCACGCTCTGCAATAATATCAGTAACAATATGCGAATATTTACTGTAAAGCTCCATATCGCCGCGTATATACACCGCATCAGAACACAGGCGACGCGCCATCTTCATCGGCATTGCCGAATGAACACCGTACTGCCTCGCCTCATAACTGCATGCCGATACCACGCCACGCTCCGAAGTGCCACCAATTATTACAGGCTTACCATTGAGTGCACTGTTCTGAAGCCTCTCTACCGATACAAAAAAGGTATCAAGGTCTAAATGAACGATATGGCGATTACTTTTTTCCATCTTTTTTACCCAAATACTTGATTTATTCAGCTACAAATACTAAATTTGATTAGTTTTTAGTCATTTATTTGCTCATAATATAATCAATGGCAGATTAAAAAGAAACTTTTACAATATGTTTTTCAGCGACAACATAAAATATCTGCGCAAGCGACGGGGCAGAACCCAGGATGATGTGGCAGTAGTACTCGACATGAAACGCTCAACACTAAGCGGTTACGAAAACAAGGTTGCCCAGCCCGGAATACAGGTTTTGATGCAGTTTTCCGACTACTTTAATATCTCCATCGACACACTCATAAAAGTTGATTTGTCGTCACTCTCCGAAAGTCAGATGCGCCAGCTTGAAGGAGGCTTCGATGTATATCTCAAAGGGAGCAACCTGAGGGTACTGGTATCGACTGTTGATGCAGGCAACAATGACAATATAGAATTAGTGCCCGAGCGAGCAAAAGCTGGCTACACCACAGGCTATGCCGATCCTGAATATATTGACGAACTGCCTGTGTTTCAGCTTCCTTTCCTGCCAGCCGACAAGAAATACCGTACATTCCACATATCGGGCGACTCGATGCTCCCCATACCCGACGGAGCCTGGGTAACCGGTGCTTATGTACAAAACTGGCTCGCCATTAAGAGTGGTGAACCGTGCATAGTCGTAACCCTCAACGACGGAGTGGTGTTTAAAGTGGTTGACAATCATCTGGCCAAAGAGCAGAAACTCACACTACACTCACTCAATACCCTCTATCCGCCCTACGACATGGCACTTGAAGATATCCGCGAGATATGGCGCTTTGTGCACTACATCAGCCCGCAGATGCCCGAGCCCGAAGGCGATCTTGCAACAATGAAACGGGGCATTTCGAAAATACAGAATGAAGTAAGCATGATAAAAGAGATGCTGAGTGATGGGAAATAAGCAGAATTATGAGAAGATACAGCTTAGAGGAATCTTCAACCACCATAAATAACATACAACTTATCCTCGGGATTGTCCAAAAAGTATTTTTATCCACGGATTACACGGATTTTCACAAATTCAACCTTATTGTAAATGAACGGATTGAAATTATTAAATCTAATTTATTCGTGTCAATTGGTGTAATCTGTGGACTTTTCAGACATCCTCTTACTGGCTTCAGGGTTTTCACCCCATTAACCAACTATCATCAAGATTCATAAGAGCATTGTTCCGCCCTACCAACACACCTTTACCGTCAGCACAGAGTTATATTTCCTGAATTTTCATTACTTTTAGGCTGTTTATTAAATTTCACAGCCGATAAGTTATGCAATTACGCCCGGTAATGTTTGTAGGTACCTGCTCCGACGCAGGCAAAAGTGTTATCAATGCAGCTTTTTGCCGTATTTTAAAGCAGGACGGTTATACCCCGGCTCCTTTCAAGGCACAAAACATGTCAAACAACAGCTATGCAACCCCCGACGGTCTTGAGCTTGGCAGAGCCCAGGCTGTTCAGGCCGAGGCATGCGGCATACCGTGCAGTGCCGAAATGAATCCGGTACTTCTGAAACCATCGGGCGAGATGATGTCGCAGATAGTGTTGATGGGCAAGCCGTATGGCAATCAGTCGGCGAGGGAGTATTTTGCAGGTGATGGTCACAACTTCTTCTTCGACAAGGCATTCGAAGCATTCCGGACACTATCCGGGAAGTACTCACCCATAGTACTGGAGGGAGCGGGTTCAATATCGGAACTTAACCTCAGGGAGCGCGACATAGTGAATATGCGAATGGCAAATCGCACCGGTGCAGCTGTTTACCTAATTTCCGACATCGACCGGGGCGGAGTGTTTGCGAGCGTATATGGCTCAGTAATGCTGCTACCCGAAGATGAGCGCAAACTCATTAAAGGCATAATAATCAATAAATTCAGAGGGAACATGTCGCTTTTT
>JBDHYT010000437.1:0-2650 GCA_039811485.1 Marinilabiliaceae bacterium
CTTGCAGTTGCTCTGTTTTATTATTTTTTGTCCAATACTCCTGGTAGAGCCTGTTCCACTGTTTCTTAATCAGAATTTCGGGCTTGGAGATAACCTGCTCAGGTGCAATGATGCTGCAAAGATGGATTGCTGCATTTACCTGACCTCCGGGGTTGAACCGTAAATCGAGAACGATATCGCTGACTCCTTCTTGCTTAAAAAATAGAAAGGCATTGTCAAGTTGCTTGTTGTACGAGGCAATATATTGGTTGTAAACAATATAGCCTATCTTTTTCCCTTCGGCATAGATTATATTGGTCAAATATACCGGATTGAGTTCCATCTCTTTCGAGGTCATTGTAAGTGTGCCTCCTTCGGTTATTCCGCTTTCGGTGTACACTCCTTTTGTTATTGTTATTGTGTTGCCGTTTATGAGCTCACTATAGTTGTTGAGTGTTATACTCTGCCCGTTGATTTTTACGATTATATCGCCGCGTTTCATGCCGGCCAGGGCAGCAGGCGAATTGGGCTCCACATACTCCACAACCATAAAATAGTTGTCGGAGTTGTTGAATTTGCCTCCGGTAAGGCTGTAGCCGAATGTCTTTTCGTTGCCTTCAAAGCTTGCAAGCAAACCTTCAACATCATCGGTTATGAAGGACCATTTATCGTAGGTGCGGTAAAGCAGTTTTTCAAAATATGCCTTTGGGTCACTCTCTTTGTTGATGTCGAGGTTGCGCGGCATCTTGTCCTGCCAAAGATATACTTCGTCCATCACTTCCCAGATGAACTTGTTTACTTTGGCCATCTTATTCTGTGGCACTAATTCGTTATCGCTGATCTCTTCGCACGAAACAAAAAAGAGCGGCATCAGAAAAATAACTAAATAGAATAATTTGATTCTCATGGCTTTATATGGTTATGGAGTTACTCGTTTTTATCGATAAGCTTTCTGAACCGGCTTCGTATTCCGGGCGAGGAGTCCTGATTCACAATGTCAAACACACTCTCCATCTCCTGCTTTAGTTCGGGATATACCGTAAGCAGCTGGTGTGTGATGGTTAAGAAGTTGGCTTTCACTGCAATGGCTGATTTTCTATCGGTCAGATGTTTAATGCATGTGTCGATAAACTCGCCATCGGCATAGTCGGACGCATTGCGTGTCAGCAGAATACGCGAGAAGTGCCGTAGCACGCCTTGTTCGGTCTCTCTTGCAGTGCGGTTGCGCAACTCGTCAATGTGGGGTGTAAGCTGGTTACTGTCGTTTTGATTTATTATATCGGTAAGGTAGGCAGCCCGCCAGGCTACCTTTTTGTTGGCAGACTGTGTTAGCTGAAGCAGCATTGGCACATATCCTCCCTCTGATGCCAGTTTGGAACCAAAACTCCTGAAGTCTATGCTATCCCAGGGGTTGCTTATCTGTTGTTCAAGTTCTTCTATCTTCATTGTCAGCTGATTAGTCCTGCACGGTCGGCTAATATAATCAGAATATAGGCAACAACAAATGCAATAATTGGTGCAATTATCCACATTACAAAGAACTTGTTTACTTGTGTTTTTCTGAATATGTTCTTTGCACCAAGCTTTGCCACTCCTATGCCTAAAATAGCACCTACATTTAGTTGCACCAGCGATGTGGGTATCCCTTTGAAAAGCGATGCCGACAGTAGTAATGTTCCTGTGACTAAGGCAATTATTACTGCTTCTATTTTACCAAAGAGTATTATCTCCTTTCCGGTGTTGCGCACCAGCTTATGGCCAAAGAATGAACTTCCTAATCCGAAGTTGGGCGCAATTATCAGTGTGCACAATATCATTATCTGGGTAAAACTGGTTGTGTCACCCGGAAGCCCCAGTTCGTTAATGGTGAGCGAGGCTATTGGACCTGAAGCATTGGCTACGTTGTTGGCTCCAATCGAAAATGCCACATAGAGTGATGCAATGATTATCAGTGTCTTAAGTGCCGGATGGTTGCTGATGCGAGGATTCATAAAGTAACCGCGCCGCCTGATGGGGTTATAAATATATTTCCCAATGAAATAGCATATCAGATACGAAATTACAGGCAGTATAAACCACGTGGGAATAATCTCATACATCAGTTTATTCCAATTCATCACATTAAAGTAAATGGCAGGGGCGGTAACTGCCAAAACTGTGGATTGGCTTGTACTCTGCGGAATACCGAAAAGGTTGGCAACCAACAGAGAAATACTGACACTAAATAATACTATACTTACAATTACATAATCAACCAATTCGGGGCTAAGTAGCTCTTTACCAATTGTTACAGCTGTATTTTTGCCTGCGATGATGGCTCCCAAAAACACCATAATACCGAACAGACCAGGTATAAGGCTGCGTTTTATGATATTGGCTCCGTAAGCGGCCGAAAAACTTGGAGCAGTGCCACTTCCGCCCATATTGATAGCAAAAAAAATAGCGATGATATATGGTAGCAGAAGATGCCCGAAAATTAAAGACATTTTAAATAAGTATTGGTTTGTTCGATTATTATTGTTCGGCTGTAATAGTTTGTTTGTCAGACTCCTGCCTTTTTTGTTTTTTTGTATTCCCTGTTAATAAGGAGCTTTAATACTTTATGTATAAAATCGATCATGTACGAGGTTAGCCATCTTCCTGAATCCCTACCTGGTCAAAGGAGCTCACC
>JBDHYT010000438.1:0-2645 GCA_039811485.1 Marinilabiliaceae bacterium
GATCCACCCCATACCACCTACACTCCTTCGAATCATAATACCTTGCGCCATAATAATACAATACAGTCTGCTCGTCCTGCTCCTTGCCGTTGAACTTGTAGGGCATGGAGGGGCGGGTGGTAGTATCATTTTATTCCTGTCGCTATCTGTCTTTCGCCAATAGTTGCTTATTAAGCTACGTCCTTTTTTATTATGTATTCTACCTCATATTTTTAAATTAAAGTTAATATATTTTGTTTATTCTTTCAATCTAACTACAAGTAGAATATGGATTTGCACATTGCATTTCAGGCGGCATCCAACCAATATAGACCTTATTGTTTATTACAGTCCTTACTTTCAACCATTTACCTTCAAAATCAAGCACTTCATACATATTAGGGTTATAAACTCTTTCCGCAATAACTATTTGTTGTCTATTGCTTGGTGTTTTGTATAATGAAAGATGTAAATCACCATAAGCAGCCGAATAAACTCCTAAATTAGTATTTTGAAAAATCCAGCCTTTCACTAAAATTTGGTCTGTCTCTCCACTATATGCTATTACATAATACATACTATCTTGTTTTTGCAACAAGTCAAACATAACAATATCTTCATTATCATTTTTGATAGTTTTTATTATTTTTCCATTTGGATTGTCAAACACATTAACTATTCCAGCAAAATCAACATCTAAAAATACTGTCACATAATTTGTGTCAGTATGTTCAATATATTGTAATGTGTCTGCTATTTGTATATTATTTGTCGTCGTGTTCGATTTATTGTTGCCACAACACAAATTAGATATATACAATAGCACTGTAAAAAACAAAATATAGGCATTCATGTTATCTCTTGATTACAATTTGTTGAATGAAAACATTTGGAACAACACCAGTTACGCCTTGCAATGGAACTCTTTGGATATCACTTCTTGTTATTCGAACAGTAGCATTTGTAACTCCTTGCATTGCATTATTGAAATCATTCCATTGTGAGTCCAAGATCAGCAAACAACCTGTTGAATTACGAATACCTAATCCACCGTTACTCCCTGTTGAATGTATATAAATACCGGTTTTCCACGGAGTATTATAATTCCAATAATCTTTTGCATCTGGGTTTGTATTGGGAAGCCCATCCATTGTTCGTACTTGCTCTGTGCCTTCTAAAGCCCACTGTGAAGGTGAAATTCCACCTTTGCCAGGGGTCATATAATTCAAACTAAATAGACCTTCTCCGATAGGAATGTATTTTTCAGGGGAAGAAGTCATCGAATAACCAGTGAAATTATAAATATCGTCGGGACCTTGCATTCCATAAACAGTTACGCGAGCATTAACTGCACCATCGCCGACAATATAATTTCTGCCATTTCGAACCGAAGGTCGTTCTTGTCTTGAACCATTAAAAACAACGTGTGCCTGCCCCAAATATATTCCTTGCATATTATTATCATCCAATTCTTGTTGACTGCTGTAGTCAGTCCAAGTAATGATGCCGTTTTGTGCCTGATACCAATCTCTCCCATCCGGATCCACTAACTTCACCGGATTATTCGCACAGTACACGTACCCGCCCATGGTTGGATACTTCTCCGCCATCGGGTCCACACCATAAAATACACTAATTTTCGAATCATAATACCTCGCGCCATAATAATACAATCCTGTCTGCTCGTCCTGCTCCTTGCCGTTGAACTTGTAGGGCATGAGGGGGCGGGTGGTGTGCTCGTCGACAAAGGCTTCGCCAAAGGGCATGTAACACACAAACTGGCTGGCGTTGCCTTCGGAGGCGGTTATGTAACCGGTACTGCCAAGGTGGTCGGTGTGGTAGTAGTAGCAATCGTCCTCACGCAATGGTATGGGCTGGCTGTAGCCGTATCCGGGTTCCACATCGTCGGGGTTAATGGCCGAACCGTACTGCACCGGCGGACCAGGCACGTCGCCCGGCTTGTTCTTCACAGGCGGCTGCGGCCAGTTGGCGGGTATGTCGTATCTGCCCAATGTCTTGTTGCCGTGTGCCTTGCCAGTTGTCTCCGGCTCACCCCACAAGCCTTTGCTTGTGGGCGGCCCCGGAGGTATGCCCAGTGCAGCATAATGCTCATTGCGCCCCTGCTCTATCAGTTTCATGCGCCGGGCATAATCTTTCTGACCAGCGGTAATATTACTACCGCCCGGAATAAACAAGTTATTGAAATCGCCTGTGCCTATCTTGCTGGCAACACGTTGTGTGCCACTGTAATAGTGCTTGGTGAAGCGGTCTTTGGCCACAACCATATAGGGGCTCACATAAAGGGTGTAGTTGTCGGCATCGTGAAACAGAATACCTTGTGGTGCTGCGTTGATAAACACACCCGTTGTGCCACCGTGGCTTTTTATCACCCGCTCGCCGCTGTGGTTGTAGGTGTAGCGGCTGGTGTAACCGTCGTCGGAGAGCATAGAGAGGCGGTTCTCCTCGTCCCACTGCATAAGACGGAAGGAGTTGCTGACAGTATCCTCGCGCATGGTAGGGTTACCGTTCTCGTCGTAGATATATCTGCTACTGCCAATCATACTTGCAGCGTTGGGTTTGTTTCCATCGTAAATATAGTGATATGTATGGGAAGATGCAACAGAACTTCCATTAACAGTTTGTTCTTTTTTAAGGATATTGCCCAT
>JBDHYT010000439.1:0-2643 GCA_039811485.1 Marinilabiliaceae bacterium
AAGAATATTGCGTTGGAATATTTCGGTATAACCTGCAAGGGCAGTCACACCCTCCTGGATACGCGCACCGCCCGAGTCGTTAAGACCGATAACCGGAGCACCCACCTTCATGGCCATATCCATTACTTTGCAAATTTTTTGTGCGAAAGTCTCAGACAACGAGCCACCAAAAACAGTAAAGTCCTGGGCAAAAACATATACAAGACGGCCATCGATAGTACCGCAACCGGTAACAACGCCATCGCCCATAAACTTGGTTTTCTCCATTCCGAAGTTGGTGCAACGGTGTGTTACAAACATATCGAACTCCTCGAAGCTCTTCTCGTCAAGAAGTAGTTCGATACGCTCACGCGCTGTAAGTTTACCTTTGGCATGCTGGGCGTCAATACGCTTCTGGCCACCTCCCAAACGTGCCTCAACACGTTTATCGAGAAGAAGTTTTACTTTATCTTTATTCTGCATAGGATATAGGACTTAATAGTTTATTTATTGGGGTTTTCGCAAAATTCTGTCAATACACCGAATGTTGATTTTGGATGAAGGAAACCAATATTCAATCCTTCGGCACCACGGCGTGGAGTCTTGTCGATAAGTTGAACTCCAAGCTCGGCAGCCTTCTCAAGTTTACCTGCCAATCCTTCAACGGCAAAAGCGATGTGGTGGATACCTTCGCCTTTTTTATCGATAAACTTACCGATAGGTCCTTCAGGGTCGGTTGACTCCAACAGCTCTATTTTAGTCTGTCCAACTTTGAAAAAAGCCGTTTTCACTTTCTGATCTGCTACCTCTTCGATTGCATAACACTCAAGTCCGAACACGTTTTCGTAAAAAGGAATAGCCTGCTCAAGGCTTTTTACTGCAATACCAATGTGTTCAATATGCGTTGGCTTCATAATTCTGTATTTAAAAATTATTTTTTATTTATTGATTGACAAAAATAGGATTTATAAACATGACGACCACATATTTTTGTCATGAAAAAGGTTGTTTTACAACATATCTAATCATGCCAATTTCAATAATTTAATGCTCAAACCAATATATCCGGCCGTCATTAAAAACTATATTACAGCAAATTACAGAAAAAAATCTGCAATTGGAATATCATCGGCATAAAACAAAGAAAAAAAGCCGGATTATTATCGTCATCGATAAAACCCGGCCTTATTTGTCATACCATACTACTATTTCAGATTGGCAAGTGCAGTTTTCATTCTCTTCATAGCCTCTATCAGTTTGTCGTCGCTGGCTGCATACGACAGTCTGATATATCCTTCGGCACCGAATGCCGAACCGGCTACCGTAGCCACATGGCCTTCGTCGAGCAGATACATCGACAAGTCGCTGGAGTTGGCTATCACCTTACCGTTGAACGATTTGCCAAGATAATGGTTTATGTCGGGGAAAATATAAAATGCCCCGGGAGGTGTGTTCAGTTTCAGTCCCGGAATATCTTTGGCCAGCGACATCACAAGGTCGCGACGTTTGTGGAATGCGCGCGTCATCTCCATCGAAGGCTCGTCGCCTCCTGTCATTGCTGCTAGGGCGGCCATCTGTGCAATTGAGCATGTGCCCGAAGTAAACTGGCCCTGCAGCTTATTGCACGCCTTCACCAACTCGGCTGATGCCGCAATATATCCGATACGCCATCCCGTCATTGCATATCCTTTTGAGCATCCGTTGACAATGATAACCCTGCCAAACAGATCGCTAATCTCAGCCCATGAAACATGCTCCTGGTCGTAGGCAATCATCTCATAAATCTCGTCGGAGATAATCTGTATCTGCGGATGTTTGCGCAGAACCACTGCCAGTGCCTCAAGCTCGGCGCGTGAGTACATGCTGCCCGATGGATTGGAAGGCGAGTTCATAAGAATAGCCTTGGTCTTGGGAGTGATAACAGCCTCAAGTTGAGCCGGCGAAATCTTGAAGTCCTGGTCGATGCCTGTTTCGATTACAACGCTCTTTCCTTCGGCCAGCTTAACAAGTTCGAGATAGCTAACCCAGTATGGAGCCGGAATAATAATCTCATCTCCGGGGCCGATGATGCTCATCAGCACATTGGCCAGTGAGTGCTTGCCACCACCCGACACGATGATGTTGTTCATGTCGTAATTCACCTTGAAACGTTTGTTGAGACGTTCGGCAATAGCTTTGCGCAGCTCGGGAAATCCCGGAACCGGCGGATAGTGGGTGATATTATCGTCGATGGCCTTTTGTGCGGCTGCCTTAATATGCTGAGGCGTGTTGAAATCGGGCTCGCCCACGCTAAGGTTGATTACATCAATACCCTTTGTCTGCAATTCCTTGCTGCGCTGCGACATTGCGAGTGTCTCAGATTCACTCATTGCCATAAGGCGGGGTGACAGTAAACTCATAGTTGTTAGTTTTTTTATTGTTAATTTTATCTTATCATCACTAATGGTCAGAAACCTTTCTGATGCAAATTATCAACTTATTTTGTCATAAAAGAAAGATATTAATCATTAATTTCGTTCAAATAAAGAAAAAAAGCGTTAATAATGGTGTTTTGACAGATTCGCATTGATGCAACCGAACAGCACACTATCAACCTAAAAATAAATTTAGTATTTTTGCACATCAACAAAAACAGAAAAAAATGACTGATATACTTACAATAAC
>JBDHYT010000440.1:0-2620 GCA_039811485.1 Marinilabiliaceae bacterium
TGGATATTTTCATGAGCCGCAAAAACAGGGATACCGGACGTTGGCAGGCACCCGAAAATATGGGCTATCCCATCAATACTAGTGCCGATGAAATAGGTATGGTGGTAAATACCGATGGAACAAGGGCTTATTTCTCCTCCGATGGCCTGGCCGATCCGGCCAAGAGGAAGGATATTTACTATTTTGCATTGCCAAGTAACCTTAGGCCCAAATCGGTCTCTTATGTGAAAGGGCGTGTGTTTGACCGTAAGACGCAACTGCCACTGTCGGCACAGGTGGTGCTTACTAGACTCGAAGATGGTGAAACAGAGGCTGCTACCAACTCATCGGAGTGGTCGGGACAGTACCTGGTGTGTCTGCCTGTGGGCGAAAACTACGCTTTGAATGTGCGTAAAAAAGGTTATATGTTCCACTCCGAGAATTTTGCCCTTAAAGATGTAAATACGATTGCCGATCCCTACAAGATCGATGTTTATCTGTCGCCGCTTGTGGCGGGCGAACGCGTGGTGCTTCGCAATGTTTTCTATGCAACCAATTCGGCAGTACTCGAACGCGAATCTATTGTTGAACTCGATATGCTTGTGGAGGTTCTGGTTGAAAATCCGGGTATCAAATTGGAGATTGGTGGCCATACCGATAATACCGGTTCGGAAAGCTATAATCTGAAACTGTCGCGCGACAGGGCGCAGAGTGTTTACGACTTCCTTATCTTCAGGGGTATAGAGCGTGAGCGATTAACCTATAAGGGTTACGGGATGAAAGAGCCCGTGGCATCCAACGATACCGAAGAGGGACGTGCGCAAAACCGACGTACAGAGGTGAAGATTCTTGATGACGAGATGTAATCAGAAATAAATTGATAAAGATGTAAAAAGGCTGCCTTTAGAGGGCAGCCTTTGCATTTATTGACGTTTGTGAATTTAATCGTTAAGATATCTCGATAGGGTCTCCATCAACAGGTTGAGTCTAATTGGCTTTGACAGATAATCGTCGCATCCTGCCTGAAGGCATTTCTCCTTCTCACCCTTCATTACATGAGCCGTCTGTGCAATTATTGTTACTTTGCTGTTGATCGACTTTATCTCCTTGGTGGCAGCATATCCATCCATCACAGGCAGTTGGAGATCCATAAGTATCAGATCGATTTTGTTTTTTCTGAAAATATCGACCGCCTCCTTGCCATCCATAGCCCACAATATCTTTGCGTTGGTCTTGCGTAATGCAGCATCGAAGAAGAGTTTGTTGGTGTCAACATCCTCTACAACGAGTATTACCTTATTGGCCCAGTCTTGTATTAATATGTTGTTCATTACGTAGAGTTGGATTCTTAAATAAAGTATAATGAGTTACAACAAACATAACATTCGTATATGGATTAACCAAATTTTTACAGCGAATATTACAAACTATGGAATAATTAATTTATCATCAGTTTCTTTTCAGCTAATAATTCGATAATTTCGCAATATCGATTGAATTGTAGCGTACGACATGCAGATATCCTTAAGATCTTTGGTCATTATATTTTTCAGTTTGGGTTACACAATTGCAGTAGCCCAGCAGGAGACGAAAACCTCTTTAGCATCAATGCCTTTGCGTCAGAAGGTTGCATTCCTTTTTGCCGACACACTGCACCGCAACAACGATTTAAAGAGTGTTGCCTCCACCAATGTGGTTATTCTCAATCCCAATGCTGTATCTTTAAGTTTGAGACAGAGCCGTTACCCGGTACTTCTCGACCTGGTACATGGCAGGGTGGGGCAGGGCTTTAGCTCTCTTCCCGGCCTCGAGGTGCTCGAAAATATTTCCGACACAACGTTCCTTGCCAGCTACTTTGCCTGGCTATCAAAGGTTTTTAAGCCACAAGGTATTGATGGCATATATTTCAATAAGGATTCAAGGCACACCGCTTTTTTTGGAGCTACCGATAGCTTTGGTCTTCCATTAAAGTATGAGATTGTACCATTTCCTAAGAATTTCGATACTACAATTCCGTTTCGTATCGACAGGCAGGTGGAGGTACTAAAAAATTTTGAGTCGGAGGACTACCACAACCCGCCGTCATTTGAATCATTAGCCAGTGGCAGGTTTCTTTTCTTTGATGACAATGGACGGTCTATTGACCTACTGGTGCGCGCCATTCAAAGTCGTGCTGTTGATGAAAGTGTTGTGAATAAGATGGTTGCTGATGTTGTTGCTATTGATGATAAGCCATCTTTTGTTGGTAAAAGTGCTAATCTTTCGTCTGAAGACTGGAATTTCGATGCTGTGCGCAAGAGTATTGTTGCTTTTGCCAAAAGGTTTGAACCCATTACCGACATGACAGATGTAGAGATTGGAGTGCTTAATAACGCCTCAGCCGTCAGGTATGGTGTTGTGCCTATGTTGAAACGATATACCGACCATATAATCCCTGCTCACCCATCGGTACTTGCCAATGCTGCCAATATGCGCTATTTTGTTGTCGTAGCCGCCTCTTCTGAGGAGATTCGTGATGCTGCGAAGCTCATAGGTCAGGTCAGCCCCAGATTCAACAATCAAAAGGTGTTGCTCTATCTTGGTAGTCAGAATGATGATGTGATAGCCGATAGTGCTGTGTCGGTGTTTGATGCAGTATTTG
>JBDHYT010000441.1:0-2602 GCA_039811485.1 Marinilabiliaceae bacterium
CGCCCATCACCTTTATGTAGTCAAGACCAACATCGGATGCCGAGCGCACTTCCCACATAAATTGGTTTGCGAGTTCGTAACGTTTGAGTGCCACTGTTTTATTCTGCGAAAACTGATCAAGATATTTATTCAAATTTGCCACAACTGATGCCGACACAGAGTTAGAGCCGGATGTCTGTGCTGCCAAAATTTTGCTCTGTTGAAGTAGGTTTGATGTTTGTAAGTAGTTGCCTGTCAGGTTCATCTGCATCACATCGGCCAGTAGTCTCACAATCTCCTGGTAATGCGGCATTCCGGCTTTTAGCCGGGGCTGTTGTTTTACGGCATTTTGCAGTGCTTCATCGGCTATCTGTTGCTTTTTCAGATAGTTGTCTAATGTAGTCCGATAGTTTGCCGCCAGACGTTCCAGGTTGTCTGTATCAACACCTTTGTCGAGCAGCTCTTTTTTATTTGAGCCGAATAGCTTTATGAAATTGCCCAGTGCATCCTCCATCTTTCCCATACTCGCCACGGCAAGCCGTGCATGAAGCTGGTTGTGGGTTTGTTCGTAGAGTAGTGCATAGTCGTTAGATTCGCGCCAGTAGCGTTCGATCTTTGATGCCTCGTTGGCCGACGGTATATACACCTCTGCCAGATGGTTGAGTTCGCCTCGTAAGTTGTAGAGTAACAGTCCTATAGCTGTTCCGCACAGAAGGGTAAGCATGGTTATGGAACCAAAGCCAAAACCTATTTTTTTTCTGATGTTTAAATCTTTCCACGTAATTGGTTGCATAGTTTGGGATTTTTGAGTAAAGTTGTCTTCTGTAAAACTTAAAAAATGTTGTTTCCTTCCATGCGCAAAATAACAAAATTTAATTGAATTTTCTATTTAATACTAAATTTATGAAAAAGATTAGTGTTTATATTCTTAACGTATTGTTTCTGTGCTTAATTGCAACTTCGTGTTCGAGTGGAGGGACAAAAAAAATCGGACTTCTTATATCAGCATCCTCGGTGGACAGGTATGTTCAGGAGGGTAACTGTATAAAAGAGCGAGCCGCCGAGCTTGGATATGAAGTATTGATTGAGTTTGCCGAAAACAATGATGCGTTGCAAATCTCCCATGCACACGAAATGATAGATAAGGTTGATGGTCTCTGTCTTATTGCAGTTAATGGTATAACTGCAGCAGAGATTGTACGTGAGTATAAGAGTGCCGGTAAACCTGTGATTGCCTATAACAGATTGATTCAGAATTGCGAACCTGATTTTTTTATTACTGGTGATAACTCAAATTTAGCCGAAATGATGGTTGGAGTTGCCCTAAAGAGCAAGCCGCATGGGAACTACTATCTTCTGGGTGGCGATAAGTTTGATATTAATGGCATACAGCTTCAGAATGCTATCGACTCACTGCTTAAGCCTTACGAGGAGTCCGGGGCTATTAATGTGGTGTTCAGAGGTTTGACTCAGGATTGGAATTCGGATTTGGCTGCCGAAAATTTGCGTAAAGCCATAAATCTCTCTGGTATAAAGCCAGATGTTATTATTTCGGCTTACGACGGTATGAGTCAGAAAAGTGTAGATGTACTTAAGGAGATTTATGGTGAAGTGGGCGATGTGGTTATCACCGGTCAGGATGCCGAGATGCGTGCCATCAGAAATATTGCCCGTGGCGAACAGACGATGACGGCCTACCATTCGCCCAAAAATAATGGATACGCAGGTGCCGAAGCCATTGTTGCTCTTATCGAAGGTAAAAATATTAGTAAGGCTGGTATTACCCGCACCAATAATGGTCTTGTAGATGTTCCTACTATAAAGATTCCATCGATACTTATCACAAAAGATAATTATGATGATATACTTATTAAAGGTGGTGTTTACAGTAAGCAGCAGGTTGATGAATGATGTTAATTATTGCCTATTAGTTGATAAGTCGTAGTATTATTGTTTTTGCTGATTTATTACTACTTATTAGGTTTTTTAATTGGTCATTTATGTTTAATTTTATGCCGTCATTTTCGGTTTGTTCCAATTGATATTGGTACACCATTTGACGGTATTTTGTTTTGATATTCTTACCTCAGCTGTGGGTGAGGGGGGCGAAGCTGTGGACAGAGGCGGCATCGCGAACCACTTTAAAGTGTTGATAGTTTAAGAGTTAAAAAGTTGAATGGTTAAAGAGTGAGGCGTGAAGTCGTCAATCGCAAGTCGTCAATCGTAAGTTGCCGTCATGACTTTGAGCTCAGAGAGCCAAACCCTGAATAACCTTCTCTGCCCCCCATTTGCAACGAGAGGGCTGTTGGTCTTGGATTTGTAATCCTCAATATGGTTCTGACAACAATTAAAATACGCATTGCTAATGCAGAGACAACTAACCCCTCGTTTCTTGGATAACCAAGAGGCGGTACCGATAGCTACCGAGACGAGTGAAAAACGAAGGGTAGTAGTATGGTGCAAGAAAAATAAAATACAGCGTCATGAATAAAGAAACCATAATACAAAATACTATTAGAACCTTGAATTTACTACCTGTTGAGAAAGTAAATGAAGTGCGTGATTTTGCCGAGTATTTGTTGACTAAACTTGATGATGCTATTATAAATCAGGGAATTCAAAC
>JBDHYT010000442.1:0-2592 GCA_039811485.1 Marinilabiliaceae bacterium
CTAATTTCAAAAAGCTGTATCAGCAATTTCTTGAGTCGGGATTAAATGTTCACGACTTCTGTGCCAATCAAAATTTTCCCCGATCATCATTCTATTATTGGAGAAAAAAAATAGAACCGGATATCAATTCTGATCACCAGCATACATTTGTTCCACTGGTAATCGACTCTACCGCCCGGAAAGACAGCAAAACTCCAGTTATGAACTGTAACATTATCGCCGAAAGTAAATCGACGGCTCCTGTTGAGTTTCAGTTTCCTAATGGGACAAAGATGGTTGTCAGGGAACACCTTGATGTAAATATGCTTAAAGTAATTGTTCACCTTTTTGATTGACAGCCATGTTTCATCTACACGAAAAATTAACGTATTACATCTATCCGGCACCGGTTGATATACGTAAAAGCTTTTTTACATTGGGAGGCATTGTTAATTCAGTAATGAAACGCAACGTAATGAGTGGTGAGGTTTTTATATTTGTAAATAAACGCCTGACAACAATGAAGATTCTTCATCTCGAAGTTGGAGGCCTGGTGATATATCATAAAAAACTGGAGAGGGGAGTGTTTAAAATACCATGTTTTAATAAAGAACATGCCACATCCGTTGCTATAAGTTGGTATGATTTGATGACCATAATTCAAAATACAGAACGAAAAAAACAGGGCAAAAAAATGACATGAAAACAGGCACAAAAAGTAGCAAATCTTAAGCTGTTTTAATTGTTATTATTTGGCTGCAACCCTTGATTTTACTATCTTTAAGCTCATTATACAACAGGTAGATGAGCGATTTTTCCACACAAAAAGACCAGTTAATTCACGATCTTCTTCAGCAACGCGACGAGATGTATCAGGAGCTTTCCTGGCTGCGAAAAATCGACGATGGGACTTTGGAGTTACTCGAAGAACAAAACAAAAAATTAACTGCTACAATAGCTGAAAAAGACCGGGAAATAAAAAAACTTTTAGATCATATAGCCTGGTTTAAAAACAAGATGTTTGGCAAGTCGAGTGAAAAACACATTGTAAAAGACCCAAATCAGCTGGAAATTGACTGGGGAGGTGTAGATCTGCTCCCAGAGGAAAAAGAGATTATAGAAAATGCCGAGAAAGAGCTGATTTCTTATGAAAGGGTAAAGCCGGAGAAGAAAAAAGGCAAAGCCATCAGGCAACCCATACCCGACAACTTACGAAGAGAGATAGAGGTTATAGAGCCAGAAGGAGTGCAGCCTGACTGGGTGCGTATTGGTGTAGAGGTATCAGAAACAATCGAATTTAAGCCGGGCGAGCTCTATGTTCGCCGTATCGAACGCCCCAAATATGCAGTAAAACAAGCTGTAGCTATTGATAGTAATATTGTAGAGAACACATCTGCACAGTCAACGGGCCAAAATGTTATTGAAGAGTCAACAATACGCATTGCTCCAATGCCTTTATTACCCTTCCCCCGTTGCAATGCAGGTGCTTCAATTGTTGCAGAAATAGCAATGAACAAGTACTTTTATCACATACCGTTTCACCGTCAGATTGCTATGTTTAAAATGCTGGGAGTTTCACTCCCTGCATCAACTATCAACGGATGGTTTATATATGGATGCGATTTGGTTAGAGCAATCTACTATAGACTTAGAGAAACAGTATTATCCTCAGACTATATTCAGGTTGACGAAAGCACGATACCGGTTATTAATGATGAAAAGAATAAAACAAAAAAGGCATATCTGTGGATGGTAAGATCGGTAATGGATAAAACTGTTTTTTTCCACTACGACAAAGGCTCACGTGCACAGGCAGTAATAGTTGAACTTCTAAAAGATTATAAAGGAGCGATTCAAGCTGATGGCTATCAGGCTTATTCAATTTACGACAATAAAAAAGGCGTTTTACTATTAGGATGCTGGGCTCATGCCAGGCGGAAGTTTACCGAAAGTCTACTGGAAGATAAAACAGGAGCCGAATATGCATTGGCACAAATAGGTAAGATATACAAGGTTGAGTACATGGCTAATGACCAAAACCTAAGCTATGATGAACGAGCTGAGCTGCGTAAGCGATTGGCTCACCCTATAATGTTAGCTTTTAAAAATTGGCTGGAAAACTATTATTCCAAAACTATACCTAACGGACGAATGTATGGTGCCATAAGGTACACACTTAACATATTTAATCGCTTGTCGCGTTATCATCTTGATGGTCGTTACCTTCCGGATAATAATGGAGCAGAAAATGCAATTCGCCCACTGGCTGTGGGCCGAAAAGGTTATCTGTTTTGTGGTAATGACGATGCGGCAGAAAATGCAGCGGTCATGTATTCTTTATTTGCCTGTTGCAAAGCAAGTGATGTGAATCCGCGTGAATGGCTTACTGATATTTTCAATAAAGTTCCTCGGTATAACAATGATTACACCTTAGATTTAGCAGACTTATTGCCACATAATTGGAAAAAACACAACGCTCACACCTCTTTCCCATCCGAATCCAGATAATTCCAAAGAAATCCAACCGAACTTAGAAAATTCCAAATCTCGAGTCAACATCAAGAGCCTCGAGATTTTTTTATTTTACGCAATACGTAGGAGACCGAAGGGATA
>JBDHYT010000443.1:0-2590 GCA_039811485.1 Marinilabiliaceae bacterium
ATGATGCTCACGCCGGTCCAGACCAGGGTCTCCCCGGTCACCCGGTTGTTCACCAGCGGCTCGTACGGCCAGTTGTGCGTGTAGCTGATGTCCGTTCCCGGACGCTCGGCCGACGCCGCCCAGGCCGACCAGAAAAAGAACGACGCCAGCTTCTTCTGACGATCCGGGTCGGGCACCGCGTTCTTCGGGATCGCGTACTCCGGCCGACCCGCCGTGAACACGTCGGAATAGTGCTTCAGATTGTCCTGAAACGCTTCGGCCCGAATCGGCGAGATCGTGACCGTCTTCGTCGCCTCATCATACGTGTTGGTCCGAATCATCTTCGCAAGCCGACCCTGAAGCTGCGCCTGCTTCTCCGGGTCGAGCTCGTCGTACTTGGCGTTGAACTCGTCCTGGGACCAGCGGTCCAGAATGAACGTGGCCTCGCGGTGCAGCCAGTCGGCCGTCCAGTCGGGGGCAACGTAACTGCCGTGGCCCCAGATCGAGCCGACCTCCATGCCGCCGAGCGTCTGCCAGACGTTCTGCCCCGCCTGAATCTCACCCTCATCCACGAGAACCGTGCCGTCCGTCGACACGACCTTCGCCGGAATCGGCGGACGCTCCTCGTAAATCCGCGTGCCAATCCAGCCCAGGATCAGGAACGACACGCCCATGACAAGCGTGAAGGCAATCCAAAGTCGTCGCATGGCCCCCTCGAGGTTAGTCCACTGGCCGCGTGTTGAGTTGGTGCACCAGCGGGCAAGGCCCACCGGCGCTCCTCGTCTGGCAGCGCCGGACGATCTTGCTGAGCGACCGTTTCATTTCTCTCAGATTGCGAATCTTCTGCGCGATGTCGGCGATCTTGCCCTCGGCCCGCTGGCAGATGTCGGCATGACACCCCTGCCGCGCGAACGACAGCTCCAGCAGGTCCCGAATCTCCGCCAGCGTGAACCCCAGCTCCTTGGCGCGTCGGATGTAGTCCAGTCGTTCGATCGTGGACCCATCGTACTGCCGATAGCCGGACGGCCGACGCTCCGGCTCCCGCAAGAGCCGTTCCTTCTCGTAATACCGGATCGTCTCGATGCCGACGCCCGAGCGCCGCGCCACCTCGCCGATCTTCATCGCCTTCATCCCGAATGCCTCGCAACCAATCCGAACCGAAGGACGCATCTTACAGTCTGGAGTATACTCCAGAGTCAAGAAGGTCAAGTCTCAAGATTCGGTGGGTGCGCCCCTGGACTGGGTCGTGGCCTTGTGGGACAGCCGCCCACCCGCCCCGCTTAGCGCCGGGTGGTGCCGCCGCCAGCCGGCAGCGATTCGGACCCCGCCGCCATCGTCGCGGTGCGCGATCGCCGACGCGTCCAGCCCTGGCCCTCCTCCTCGGAGGACGCCACCGACACCGCGGCATCGCGGTCGGCGGTCCGGGAACGCGCGCGGCTGCCGCTGCTCCCCGATTTCGACGCCGTCGAGCGCGCCGAAGATGACTGACTGGCGAGGCCGCCACCACCGCCGCCGCCGCTCGGGCGATCGACCGACCACCGCCGGCCGTCGCTCCGGATCGTGATCGTCCCCCGCTGATCGGTGCGCAGCAGAGGGATTCCCTTCTGCTCCAGCAGCTCCACCGCCTCGGCGTGCGGATGCCCGTAGCTGTTCCCCTCCGCCAGACTGGCGACCGCCACGCGAGGACGCACCAGATCGAGCAACTCGGCATCCACGCCGTTGTGGCTGCCGTGGTGCGCCAGCTTCAGCACGTCGCAATCGCGCAACAGCTCCGGGCAGGTTCGCACCCACCAGGCACGCTCTGTTTCCTCGCTGTCGCCGGTCAACAGCACGTCCAGCGCACCATGCGTCACTCGAATGCCAATGGAATTGTTGTTTTCTTCCTTCAGGTCTTCCGGCGGCTGCGGGAACACCGTCAGCGTCACGGAGCCAAGCTGGACCTTCCGCGACGACGACGCCGGCGCCAGCGCCGTGATGTTCCGATCCCGCACCAGTCGCAACAGCCGCACAAACATCGACGTATTATGTGATGTGAACGCCGCCATGAAATACTTGGGACGAAACTCGTCAATGACGGCACTCATGCCCATGTAATGATCCGTATGGTGATGCGTGACCACCACCAGATCCAGCGACGTGACCCCGCGCTCCCGAATCCGCTCCACGACCCGGCGGTTCGGCCCGGCGTCAATCAACGCGGTGCGGCCCTCGGGCGAGCGAATCAAAATGGCGTCCCCCTGGCCGACATCCAGGAACGACACCAGCGCCACCCCGCCACTGGCCGGTTGCACGCCCCCGGCGGTCGGCGCCTGCGCCGTCGCCAGCGCCGGGACCAGCAGCCCCAGCGCGACGCACAGCCTTCCCAGCCATCGCCGCGAGAGAATTCTCACAGCGCGATGTCTCCACCCGGATCGGTCGCCTTCAGCTCGGCCGCAAGCTGTTCCGCCTCGGCGGCGACCTGGGCGGTCGCCTCGGCGTCCCTCGCAATGGTGATCGTCACCACCTCCCCGGCGCCCACCTCATCGGGAAGCAGCGCGCGGGGAATGTTCACCGTCACGCCCTCGTCATCCACGAGAACGGCGATTTCCTTGTCCCGACCCTCAAACCGGTC
>JBDHYT010000444.1:0-2587 GCA_039811485.1 Marinilabiliaceae bacterium
ACAAAATACGACGGTATGGATCCTGAAGTAAGTTTTGGTGGTACAAGTGGCTGGGCTTCAGGTATCGACCTGGGACTATATCCACTGGCACGTACAGTAATGTTTGGTGTTAATGTAACATTTTAATCCGTAAACTATGAAAAAGTTAAAATATCTATTATTCGCAATACTGACTGCCTCATTTTCAGTAGGGTGTAGCGACTTTTTGGATACTGAGGTGATATTTTCCGAAACTTCAGTCACTTATTATAAAACTCCACAGCAGATTTCTGATGCTCTGTCAGGAGTGTACAACTCGCTATACTCGCCCGACCACCAAAGCGATGAGCACATGGTAGCCATGATTTTGGAAGATGTTACCCTTCCGGGTGGTGGTTCGGACGATACATGGGCCAAAAACCTAGGCCAGTTTACCGACCCTGAAGAAAACACACATCGCGACTTGTGGTTGATAACCTATAAGGGAATAGCCAGGGTGAACACTATCATCTTTGCAGTGAACAACAATGATTTTTCTGCATCGTTTAATACCCAGGCTGAGGCAGAGACTTTCAAAAACGACGTGTTGGGTGAGGCATATTTTATGCGTGCTTTCCTTATGTTCCGTGCAGCCCGCTTCTTTGGAGGTATGCCGGTGATAACTACTCCTGAAGGCCCATACACCGGACCGCGTAACTCATTCGAAGAGACATTTGCTCAGATTGCCTATGACTTCAATGAGGCCGCCAAAAGAATGGAGAAGAAAAATGCAGCAGATTTCTCTACTTCCTCCTACGGACATGCAAATATATGGGTAGCCAAAGGTTATCTTGCACGCACATATCTGTTCTATACCGGTTATCAGACTAACATAGAGGGGAAAGCAACCGATGTTCTTCCTCTGGCCGGAGGCGGACAGTTAACCAAAGCTGATATTGTTACTAATCTTGAGGATATAATCAATAACAGTGGATATGAACTTACTCCCGATTTCCGTAACCTTTGGCCATATTCGTATGTGAACAAAGCTGCAGGAAGCGACATTTTGCCTTGGGCTGCCGATAACCACCTCGAGTGGGTAGGCCAGGATGGTTATAAGCCGGGTCTTCATGGTACAGGTAATAAAGAGGTTATGTTTGCACTTCGTTATGCCAACGCTGCCGATTGGGGCGAAACGCAGAAAAACCGTAACTGGGTAACACTATTCACCGGTGTTCGTAGCAATAGTATGATTCCTTTTGGTGAGGGATGGGGAACTGCAACCGTACACCCGCGATTCTATTCAAACTGGAATAACGATGACACCCGTAAAGATGGATCGGTGCTTGTGATGGGAGATGCCGATCAAGGCACTGAGGACTATGAAGGTGGTAAAGGTGACCACGAGTCGGGCCTCTTCAACAAGAAATATACCAACCTTCAGTTCGAGAAGGATGGGGAGACTCAGAATATGTGGAGACAGATATACAACTTCGGTCAGAAAGACTTTATGCTTGCTCATGCACAGGATTTCTACTATCTGCGTTTTGCCGATATCCTATTGATGCACTCTGAGCTAACCGGCACTGCCACAGGTCTTAATAAGGTTCATGCCCGTGCTTATGGTGCAAAACATGTTGACCTTACGTACTCAATTGAGGCTCTGAAAGAGGAGCGTCTGCGTGAGTTTGCATTCGAAGGCATCCGCTGGTTCGACCTTGTTCGCTGGGGCGACGTTGCAGGCAACAACAACTACTACGTGAAAGAGGCTGTTGTTAAAATGGAGAATGGAACCGAGATAGAGTATAAGAGAGCTTACCGACCTGTGACAAAAGGACTTCGTCCACTTCCTGAGAGCGAAGTAAACCTTTCAAACGGTGCTTATACTCAAAATCCGGGTTGGTAATATTCATTAATCTGTAAAACTAACAAAATGAAAATATTTAATTATATCGGATCCTTGTTCGTTGCAGCTGCAGTTTTTACAACTGCTTGCGAGCCAATTGAGGATAGATTGGAGTTGAAAAATAGCTTCGATCCTGCAAAGATTGAACTTAAAGTGGTTCAGCCAACACCGGGAAGCAACAAATTGTCGTTGCAGATGGTTACCCCTGGTGTGGCCGGCTACTGGGACTATGGCATTGATAAAAAACATACCGATAGGGTAGAGGTGGTATATCCAATACCAGGCAAACACACATTTACATTCTATGTAGCCAATGGTTATATCGATGGTGATTTGTCGAAGGTGAAGTATGTCTCTAAATCTATTGACGTTCAGATTGATAAGCTTGACCATAAGCTTCCCGACGCATATTATCATCTTATTGGCAAGGACCTTAAAGAAAAAACCTGGGTGTTTGATGAGTCGGATCCTGTTGGATGGTGGTATATGACCGATGAAAATCCTAAGGATTTCTGGTGGCAACCTGATAGAGAGGACTGTACCGATGCTGATGGAGAGATGATTTTTGACCTTAAAGGAGGTGCAAACTACACTTATGTTGCCGGACCCGGTATCGACCCGGTAAAAGGTACTACATGGTCTTTTAATGGCGATTTTTCAAAAATCACCTTTAAAGGTGATGCCAATATCCTTGGTGTTATGGGTGGTGGCGAAAGCACAACC
>JBDHYT010000445.1:0-2569 GCA_039811485.1 Marinilabiliaceae bacterium
ATGGAGACTCTGTCGTGCAGTGCGTGCGGGCTATGCCTCGATGTTTGCCCGCTTGCCCGCAACAATATTGCCGGCATTCAGCCTGTCTATTTTATTGAACGACTGAGAGATGGCTGTGATACCAATACCGATTTGTGGAAATGCCTCGGTTGCACAAGGTGTGCGTCAATATGCCCGGTTATGGTGCATAGCCACTATACCCGTCAGGAGTTGAAAGAGCTTCAGAATAAGAGGGTTAATGCTGATGTTGTTGTTCCGTTTTCCCAAGTAACTTTAGAGAAACCATATTTTGAGGTGGTGCTTTTCTCCGGATGTATGGGGCGTCTTAATCCCTCAACTAAGCTGGCTATGAATAAGATTCTTGATTCGGCTGGTGTTACCTGTCATTGGGTTGATGGAGAAAGCGATATTTGCTGTGGCCGTCCTTTGCAACTTGGTGGCCGTACTGCCGAGGCTAATGCCATGAAACATATTCTTGTGGAAAAGATTAAGAATTATAGCTTTAAAAACGTGGTTTCTACCTGTCCTATTTGTTACAATATGCTCAAGGGTGAGTTTGATGCCGGCATTGTGCTGCATCATACACAATATCTCAAGACACTGAGTGATAGGGGATTGGTGAATACGTTGAGAGGCAATAGATTGATTGCCTATCACGATCCGTGCGAGCTCGGGCGTGGAGCCAATGTAATTAATGAGCCTATAGAACTGCTTAATAGTGTTGGAGTTGTGCTGAAGAATTCTGAGCAGGGAGTATCGGGCAGTTGCTGTGGCGGTGGGTTGGCCGCCGTTGCGCTTACCGATGCCGAGCGACAGTCGGTTGCTGCCTCCACCGCCAGGATTCTTGATGCCGGAAATGCTGATGTGGTGGTTACTGCATGTCCGCTGTGCAAAAAAACCCTTATGCGACAATGTAATCGCAAGGTGAGCGATATTGCCGAGGTGATGAGCGAATCGATGGTTGAAAAATCAGTTGTGGAAAAGGTTAAAGATATAAAATCGTCGGTAGAATTTGAGGTTATTGAGTGTATAGAGTGTTGAATTTCTATATGATATGAAGTCGGGAAGTCATGAAGTCGGGAAGTCCAGAACTGTAAAGATTTTTCAGGACGAGTCAGTTATACTCATATCTTATTATCTGTTCTTTTTGAAATTTTCTGCCTGCTCAAAAATCTCGGTATATACCTCGTCTCGTTCTACCGGCGGATATCCGTGTTCATCAAGTAAGAGTATTAAACCAACTTTCAGAGCCGACTTAATATCATCCCGGTTATCCCAATCGGGATATTTGGCTTGTGAATCAACCAATAGTTTTACGCTTTTGGCCAACTCTATCATTTTATCATCGGGATAGGTGAAGTCGTATTTTATGCAAAGCGTTTTCAGAATATCATAAAATGCCTTTTCTTCAAAGTCAATACCCATAGCCTCACCTGCCGAAAACTCTTGGTGCACTTCCCAAATCAGATTGGTTAATTCCTCCGCCATCTCTTCATACACTTCGCTTCGGAATATATCGTTGGCATCTCGTTGATTGTATCGCTCCACTAATCGTTCCATTTTCTGACTAAAATCAATCCCTTTGATACGGTTGACTTTTTTCATTTCGCCGATAATTTTTGCTAATAACTTTTGCAACAACTTGATTTTAGTATTAGGCAGTTTTATTTTATCGATCTTAGCCAAATAATCTTCATCGAAAATATCCTGTTCGGTTTCATTTTCAGATCACATTTTGAATATTTCTTCAACACCATCGCTACTCAATGCATCTTTTATCATCTCATGTACTCGTGCATTCATTTGAGCCGTATCCGGAGCATCACCTTTTGTCAACTTGAAGACAATGGAGCGCACCGCCAAATAGAAGTGTGTGTAATCTCGTTCCTTTTGTGTTAGTTGCTCGCTTCCTGTGCAAATATCGTAAGCCGCTTTCAAGCGTTTTACCATATCCATGAAGCGGGTTTCAAGCTCTTTTGTGCATTGCGCATATTCGGCAGCCTTGTTTAAACAGTTAAGTTGTTCCAGCGTATTGCCTGAGAAATATCCGGAATTATCGAATTTGTGGAATAATTTGGCGAGTAAATCTAAATGATCTTTTACCACAATTAATGATTGTGCTATGTCTTCAAAATTATCCTTGTCGCCTTTATTATAATGTGCTAACGCCAAATTCATCTGCTTCTTGATTCCGATGTAATCTACTACCAACCCCTTATTCTTTCCTTCGAACTTACGGTTTACTCGTGAAATGGTTTGTATAAGATTATGTTGCTGTATAGGTTTGTCAATGTAGATAGTGTCAAGAAACGGCACATCAAAACCTGTAAGCCACATATCTACAACGATGGCAATCTTGAAATTTGATTTTTCGTTTTTGAATTGTCTGTCAAGTTCTTTTCGATATTCCTTTGTACCCAATAAATTCCACAAATCCTTATCATCATCTTTACTGCGTGTCATTACAAGTTTAACACGCTCCATCGGTTTTACAGCAATTCAGCAATTAATTTTTTCTTCATTGTTTTAATGGTGGCCGAGTTTGTGGACAGTATTCACCCAGGTCGGT
>JBDHYT010000446.1:0-2567 GCA_039811485.1 Marinilabiliaceae bacterium
GTTATTTACACTTGCACCCAACTCATATATACGAACAAATATAGTACTTTTCATTGATTATCTACATGATTATTAGCATATCCATTTGAGTTTATAACCATTTTTCATATATCTTTCTGACTTCAGAGTGTGGTGTTAGTGCCTGATTGTCAGCATCTTCAATTCCTCTGTTTATAGAGTGCTTTTCTTCTTCAGGAATTTTATTCCACCAGTCTTTTGTTTCCTTCTCTCTGAACTCTAATAGTTTTTTTATGATAGATTCATCTTCAATAGTTGATATCCATTGAATTAAATCCAATTTTTCGGCCAATGTTTCGTGTTTCATATTTATATCTTCTTCATTCAAATATAATGATTAAAAAAACGAATCTCAATTCCAGCATTTAATTTTGAAAATAGTCAAAATAAACAACCTTCAGTTTACTCCAACTGAAGGTTGTTTGTTTTAGTGTGAAATGTGTTTGATAATGAGTGTTTTGGTTGGTAATATTGTCAATTGTCACTTGTCCATTATCAATTGTTTTTTACTCTTCCCACACCAGATATGACGATATCAGCCAGTGGTTTAGCTTATCACCATCAGCTGGTTGTGCTTCAGGAATACTGAATGTAAATGTGTGTTCGCCGCTTAAAGCAGATAATTCCGCTGTTACAGGAGGTACATCAGAGCCGGGGCACCAGTTTGAGCGTGACAGGTCGGATGAAGCAAGTCGCTCTTCAATAACTTTTTTCTCATATTTTTTTGTTTTGTAACTGATGTATTCGGCAGTATCCTCACGCAACCATACTCCCGAACCCGGATTGAAACGGCGGAATGATGCACAGTCGTCGCGCCACGGGATAAAGTTGATAACTTCGTTACTGTCCACTTTTACAATATTTCTCTTCTGCACAAACTCATCACCACCCGAGTGACCTCCATGACCTGTAGTGATGTAGTTTAGCCGGATATTTTTAGCGTTTGCCGGAACTGATGCAGTGACGCTGAGGTCGCGGCGTGAAAAAATATCGGGATGTGTCATTCCGCCAATATAGTAAACTGTGTTTACAAGCGGCAGAACATGGGTCTTCTTTTTACCTGCAAAAGGGTATGGCGATTCTTTGAAATCAAGTTCGGCCGAAACGGTATAACCCTCAGCAGTCCAGGTATCAATCCAAATACCTACCCAAACTTCGCCTTCGAGAAGCGATAAGAGGTCGGTCACATCTTCTTCCCATACAGCTTTCTCTTCCCACTTCGGAATATATACAGGCTGGCGGTCGTTCATCTTGTCGTTGTAATATCCAATGCCAAACGGAGTCATAAAACGCATTAGCTCCACCACTGGCCGGTAACCTTCGGATGATGCAACTCCCTTCAACTCTTCGTGCCCTTTAAGAGGTGCAGGAAGCTGGGCTTTGCCATTGTGTATTTCTATGAAGTTGTTGGCTGCATCGGCAGGAATCACAAAGCATGAGCCTGATTTATCCCAGCGGTCGCCGGCCGAAGCCACAATTACTTTTATTGTAGCCTGTGCTTCGCGTTGATATACAGGAAGTTTTACTTTTTTGAGCAATACTCTGCCGTCAACAATACGGTAAGTTTTACCTGTCTCACCATCGATGGGGGCACTAAATTCGCCTGGTGCAAAGTAGAGATGTTCGTCCTGAAACAGAGTGATGTGCTGGTTGCCGATGCTGTTGTACTCTCTTGGACCGCACGACGCCAATAGCAGTGTGATGGCTGCTGAAAAAAACCATAGTTTTTGTCTCATTATGTTGGAGTTTAAATTGTTTCGGTATAATATAGTGAATTACAGCCAGATTAGCGACTGTTATTTTCGTTGTTTTCTTTTCTGCGGTATCGCCACAATTGCCATGTGTTGATGCTGTTCTGCCATAATATGTACGATGCCGGGCCGATTGACGCCAGCGGGTGCATGTATGCCTGGGCCATCCATATTGCCAGAACCGTATTTTTCTGACCCAATGCCTGACCTCCTGAAACCACATCTCCTGTTCGGCGGCCTATAAACCGGCCAAGGGTGAACTGCAAAATGCAAATTATAAGTGCCGAGCCTGCAATAACAAAGAGTCCGGTTTTGTTTTCACTGCCATGCTCAACCAGAAAACGTACTGTGCGTGCAGTAACTATGGTAAGCGATATTGCCCACAGATAAAAGGATATGCTTTGCCGGTTTTTGATTACTCCGTGAAGGCGTGGTGTTATCTTCGACATCAGTAACGAAATCAGAAACGGAAGTATTAGTAACGGAAATATTTGTCTGAGAATGAATAAAAAGGATTCAAAAAACGGAAGGTCGTCCTTGATTCCCAGTAGTGGGAAAAGTACCGGCACCAGAAGCGCTATGCCAATGTTCCCAAACAGAGTATAGGATGCCAGAAGCGGCATATTCCCACCCAGCATAGCTGTAACCACAGCGGCCGAAGCTGCCGTGGGGGCAAGGATGCATATCATTGATGCTTCAGCAGTTACAGTGTCAAACAGGTTGATGGCAAGAAACAGCAGTGTACTGAATATAATCTGGATTGATATAAGCCAAAGATGCATCCTGTGGAAACGTACT
>JBDHYT010000447.1:0-2529 GCA_039811485.1 Marinilabiliaceae bacterium
CATCGACAGCCAGGCACTCTCGTTTTTTGATGCCGACAAACATCAATGGGTTGCTGAACCAGGTGATTTTGAGTTGCTTATAGGAACATCATCGGCCGATATAAGAGCTAAAGCAGCTTTTAAGTTAAAGTAAAACATAACTATTATGACTATAAGAGTTTTAGCACTTTTGCTATTGGTTTTGGGAGTATCGGCAACATACTCCCAAAATCTTCCCGATTCGGTATTGATCGAAGGCGCTATTCCTGTTAAACGATATGATAAAGAAGAGTGGCTGAAACGGTATCAATCTGATATTGATAGATATATATTATTAAATGGTGCAGTGCCCGACAAAACATGCGATGTGCTGTTTTTAGGCAGTTCGTCGATTAACCTTTGGAACTCCATTAACTCCGATCTCCATCCCATCAAGGTGATTCGCCGCTCTTATGGTGGAGCCACGATACGGGACAACATATTTAATTACAAAGACATTGCAACAGGATTTGCGCCAAAGGCAATTGCTATATATATCGAAAATGACCTTGGTAATTATAAGGAAGCTATTTCTCCGGGAGAGATTTTCGATCTTTTCCGTCTTTATATCAATATGTTGCACACCGACTATCCCGATTGCAACATTTATATAATCTCATTTAAGCCATCTTTCCTGAAGGCTGACCAGCTACCCGATCAGCTTATTATCAACAGGCTTTTATATGACTACACACAAACAACCGATTATGTGAAGTTTATAGATATAACCAAAGTGATGTACGACTCTAATGGTGGTTTACGAAGTGATATTTTTGAAGCAGACAGACTTCATATTAATGCCAAAGGTTACGAACTTTGGACTTCAGTTATCAAACCTATTTTAATGAAAGAGAAGGAATCCAAATAAATCTTTTAGCAGATGAAATACTTATTTCTGATTTTTGTATTTTTTAGCCTGATTATTAATATTTTAGGCGAAGTGAAATTGCCACATGTTTTTTCTGATAACATGGTCATCCAACGCGACAAACCTATTGTAGTTTGGGGATGGGCCCATGCCGGTGAAAAAATTGAAATTCAATTTAAAGGCACAAAAGCAAAAACTACTGCCGATAAGGACGGAAACTGGAAAGTTACGCTGGGTAGTTCCAGTTTCGGCGGACCGTTTATCCTCAACGTAAAGGGGAAATCCAATACCGTCACATTCAAAAACGTACTGGTTGGCGATGTTTGGTTATGCAGCGGACAGTCGAATATGGAGTGGCCTTTGAAGTGGGTCAACAACGCTACCGCTGAAGTTGATAATGCCAAATACCACAACATCAGGATGTTCACTGTGAAAAAAGCAATGAATAATACTCCCGAAGACGACGTTGTTGGTGAGTGGGATGAGTGTAAACCAGAAATTGCAGCTGAATTTTCTGCTGTAGGATATTTCTTCGGACGTGAACTCCATCAACAGACAAATATTCCAATTGGTCTCATAAATTCTTCATGGGGCGGCACTGTTATTGAAACCTGGACAAGTAATGAAGTAATGTCTGAAATCTCTGAATATGCAGACATTATCAACGAAAGCAAAGCATCTGACTTCAACACTATCATTAATGAAAACAATAAAAAGCGTGCAGCCTTTGATGATGCTTTGAAGAACGACGTAGGAATAAAAGAGGAGTGGCAAAACAAGACCAGCTCATTTACCCAAAAAATGAAAGTGCCGGGTAACTGGGATCATCGGGGGCTTGCCGATATGGATGGCAGTGTATGGCTTAGCTATGAGTTTGAGCTTCAAAATATTGAAGGGAAACCGGCTTTGCTATCACTTGGTGCTATTGACGATAAGGATATTACCTGGCTGAATGGGATACAGGTTGGCACAACCGACTCGTACAGTGAAAAAAGGGTTTACAATATTCCTGCGGGCATCCTCAAAAACGGCAAGAACTCGCTTGTAGTCAATGTGGTTGATTACACCGGTGGTGGCGGTCTCTACAGCGAGCCAGATTTGTTATTTATTGAAGTGGCCGGCCAAAAACATCCGTTAGCCGGCGAATGGATTTACCGCATCTCTGTTGACAGTCGCACATTCGGTGGTCGTGATGTAAGTCCAAATGCCTATCCGTCATTGCTTTACAACGCAATGATTGCACCTCTCACCCAATTTGCCATCCGTGGTGCAATATGGTATCAGGGCGAAAGTAATGTAGGTAACCCACAACTCTATCAGACTCTGTTTCCGAATCTTATAAGCGACTGGCGCACAAAATGGAACGATCAGTTTCCGTTTTACTGGGTTAATCTGACAAACTTCATGGCAGCCGACAAGGAGCCGTCCGACAGTTACTGGGCCCAACTGCGTGAAGCGCAAACCATGACACTGAAAATGCCCAAAACCAGTCAGGCATTGGCCATCGACCTTGGTGATGCCAACGATATCCACCCGCGAAACAAGCAGGAGGTAGGCCGTCGTCTTGCTCTCCTGGCACTTAAAAACGACTATGGCAAAAATATTACGGCATCAGGGCCGCTGTTCGACTCGGTACAAATCGT
>JBDHYT010000448.1:0-2512 GCA_039811485.1 Marinilabiliaceae bacterium
TACCATCATGCCCATAAAATATGCGATAACTCTTTTAGTTTTCATACCTGTCGGGTTTATTTTAAAAGTACTTAATTTCTGAAGATATCTGATTGTATTCAGGTATATCTTCCAATTGTTCAGTCTGTGTCCGAATATCTGTTTCGCAGTTTCTTATTAAAGAACATCTTAACACCTTTCATATTATAAAATATTTCGTAGAGTATCGGTAGAGTAATCATGGTTAACATGGTAGAAGTAATAAGTCCGCCTATTACAACAGTGGCAAGCGGTCGCTGCACTTCGGCACCTGCACCGGTAGAAACAGCCATTGGCAAAAAGCCCATCGCAGCAGCACCGGCAGTAAGAAGCACGGGGCGCAACCGGTTTCTGGTGCCGGCAAGTATTAATTCGCGCATATTGGTCATTCCCTGATGCTGCAATTCTTTCAAATGCTCTATAAGCACAATACCATTTAGCACCGCAATACCAAAGAGGGCAATAAAACCGATACCTGCCGAAACACTAAAAGGCATTCCCCTTACCCAAAGAAGAAATACGCCGCCCACAGTGGCCAAGGGTATTGCAGTAAAAATCATCACTGCATCTTTAAACGATTTGAATGCAAAATGCAGGAAAATAAAAATCAATAATAATGCAACAGGAACGGCTATCATCAACCGGTTGGTAGCATTCTGTAAATTTTCGAATTGTCCGCCATATTCAATATAACTGCCCGCTTTAAGCTTTATGTTTTCATCTATTTTATGCTGAATATCAACTATAACCGATTGCAAGTCGCGGTTGCGCACATTCACACTTACCACTACCCTCCGGCGTGCATTGTCGTGCGAAATTTTTGCCGGTCCGTGTGTATATTCAATATCAGCCAATCCGGTGAAGGGAATCATCTGACCGGATGCAACAGGCACCTGTAACCGGCGAATATCTTCTATATCTGTTCTATAATGATTATCAAAGCGCATCACCATGTCGAAGCGTTTTTCGCCTTCAAAGATTACGCCGGCTGTCTTTCCGCCAAATGCTGTCGACAGATAAGTATTCAATGTATTGATATCTAAGCCGTAGTAAGCAATTTTACTGCGATTATAATTCACTTTTATTTGGGGTAAACCTGCCGTTTTTTCCATAATAATGTCGCTTGCTCCCGGCACATCGGCTATAAGATTTTTTATTTCAAGGGCTTTATGGTTAATGTAGTCGAGGTCGTCACCGAAAATTTTAATGGCTATATCGGATCGCACCCCGGTAATTAATTCGTTAAACCGCATTTCGATAGGTTGTGTAAACTCATATTCGACCCCTGGAATTACTGAAAGTTCCCGTTTAAATTCATCGGCAAGTTGTTCTTTGCTGGTTGCTGCCGTCCACCTTTTTTTGGGTTTTAATTTAATAATCATATCAATTTCTTCCATCGACATAGGGTCGGTGGGAACTTCGGCTGCACCAATGCGGGAAACTATTTGATCTACTTCATCGGGAAATTTTTCCAACAAAATATTCTCCATCTTAGTGGTAATTTCTACTGTTTTACTTAAAGAGGTCCCTGTTTTTAAAACCGGCTGTATTACAAAATCACCCTCGTCGAGTGTAGGAACAAATTCGCCGCCGATACGCGTGAACAAAAAGCCGGTAATTACCAATGAAACAAATGCAACTCCAAGCACCCAGCGTTTATGGTCACACGACCATTTTATGACCGGATGGTAAGATTGATGAATTTTGCCCATAATTCTATCGGCAATAGTTCGTTTATGCGATGTTACCGGTCTTAAAAAGAGCGATGCAGCAACCGGCAACCATGTAAGTCCCAACACCATAGCTCCTATTATGGCAAATGAAAAAGAGAGTGCCATGGGCTGAAACATCTTGCCTTCGACACCGTTTAACGACAAAATGGGAATAAAAACAATAAGAATAATTACCTGACCGAAAATTGCTGATTTCATCATTTTTGAGGCTCCGGAAATAGAGATGCCATCCATCAAAGATTGACGACTGTCGCCCTTAACTGCCAAAATATCAGCTTTTTGCAAACCTATTCGTATCACAATAAACTCTACTATGATTACTGCACCGTCTATTATTATCCCAAAATCGAGGGCTCCAAGACTCATCAAATTGGCATCGATATTAAAAATGTACATCATGCCAATGGTAAACAACAAAGCCAAAGGTATCATTGATGAAATAACCAGTGCCGAGCGGATGTTACCAAGCAGCAGCACAACTATAAACAACACGATAATAGCACCAAGAATCAGGTTTTCAACTACCGTAAAAGTGGTTTTAGCTATAAGTTCACTCCGTTCGAGAATAGGGTTGATAAAAATACCTTCGGGCAGGTTTTTCTGAATGTCATCAACTCTATCTTTAACTTCATTAATGACAACTTTTGAATTTGCATTTTTCAGCATCATAATCTGCCCAAGCACAGTCTCTCCTTTACCATTGGCAGTGATTGCGCCAAAACGGTTGGCAAATCCAAACTGTACGTTTGCCAAATCTTTTA
>JBDHYT010000449.1:0-2500 GCA_039811485.1 Marinilabiliaceae bacterium
AAAAAGATTGAGGATGCCGTGAATGAGCAGATTGGTCGTAATTTGTCAGTTGGTGCCTCGCTGGTTAGTCGCGATAATGTTCCTTCAGGCGTTGATTTGAGCAAACTGCCCGATAATGCCAGCCATACCCTAAGGATAGTAACAGTTGGCGATTATGATGTGTGTGCCTGTATTGGCGATCATGTGCAAAACACATCGGAGATAGGTCTGTTTAAAATTATAAGCTACGATCAGGAGAATAGTCGTTTAAGGGTGCGTTTTAAACTGGAAGGCACTACTTATAGCGAACCTTGATTTTGATTCCTCTGGTATGACTATTTCTTTACCTTTAAATTAACCATTGTGTAAATCACGCTGTGTTGACGCCAACTTCCTTAACCTTACGTTACTGTTTTGATGAAATATCTAAATTGAGGTGCTGATAGATTGAACTTATCGGTAAAAAATTTCTTCTAAAAGTGTTACGAATCGAAATAAATGCTAATTTGCGCCATTATTAATTGAGCCCAAAATTGTATTTATGAGTTATCGTTCAAAAATGATTAGCGTGCTGGTATCAGCATTTGCTATCGTCTATACAGCAGTTTTTGTTGTTTTTTATTTGCGTTATCGTACCGAAGCTTTTGATAAGGCTGCAGAGCATATACATAACACAAGCGTTATTTATTCCAATGAAATAAAGTCATCCTTTGACCACGATTTTGCTTATGCGCGTGGTATTGCCAATGCCATGTCTAACTATCGACAAATGAATCCGTCGCAATATTGGGATTATTATAATTCACTGATGGAAAAATTCTATGTTGAACATTCAGACTATCTTACCGTATGGACCTGTTTTGAGTATAAGGCTTACCAGCCGGGTTATCGTTTTGATTACGGGCGTCGTGTGCTTGATGTTCATAAAGATGGTAACAAGATAGTTAAAGCCATGGTAGAAAAGAATATGAATGGTGACGAGCCGGGGAGTACATATTACAAGTTCAAACAAAATAAGAAAGAGGCATTAGTTGAACCTTACATTTTTTCTTTAACATCTGATGGTCGTAATATGGAAATGGTATCATCTGTCATGGTACCTGTTATGGAGAACGGAAGTTATATTGGTTGCGCCGGTATAGACATATCGATGGCCCATTTTGAGGAGATGATTCATAAGGTAAAGCCAACACCTAATAGTTATGCTTTTCTGCTTTCTGCTGAGGGCACCGTAGTAGCCCATCCTGATACTTCAGTGATAGGAAAATCTTTTTTCGATAAAAAGGCCGATGATGCAAATCTCTTCGACCTTAAAGGCACTATGGTTAACAGGGTTGATGTGGCCCAACGTTTTGATGCCGACGGCAAAGACCTTTATTTTACCGTAAAACAACTTCAGATTGCCCAAAATGAAAAACCATGGCTTCTGGGTGTAGTCACACCGGTTGACGATATGCTTGCCCAAGCCAATGCCAATAGCCGTTTCCTTATTATTCTCGGTATCATTGGCCTGTTTGTAATTGCCGGCGTAACCTGGTTTTTCTCAGCCCGTTTTATTACTGTCATTTCGCGATTTAACAATTTCATCTCCAGTGTCAATGAGGGCGACCTTACCGTGCGACTAGAGATGGATAGTAACGATGAACTGGGGCAGCTATCAGGTAACCTCAATAACATGGTCAATACGCTTCACTCAGTGCTTTCTCAGATACAAAGTTCGGGCGTAAGTATTTCGTCGGCAGGAAACCAGCTTAGCAAAAAGGCTGGGAAGCTATCCGAAGATGCGTCTAACCAGGCGGCAGTGGTCGAAGAACTTGCATCGGCAATGGAGGAGATGGCTGCCAATATCCATCAGAATACCGAAAATGCCGATAAATCGGAAAAAATTGCTATCCGTACCGAGGAGGATCTGCGAAATACCCATGAGATTACAGTGAAAGCTGTTAAATCGGTGCAGGAGATCACCAATAGTATCAAGGTGGTGGCCGATATTGCAATGCAGACCAATATCCTGGCTCTTAACGCATCGGTGGAGGCAGCACGTGCTGGTGAGCACGGTCGTGGGTTTGCCGTTGTAGCATCAGAAGTGCGTAAACTTGCCGAAAACAGTACAATGGCCTCCGACAGAATTAGAAGCTTAAGCGACGAGACTATATTGAGCTCTGAAGCATCGGGCGAACAACTCAACAAACTGCTGCCGGAGATGAGCTTGTCGAGCCAGTTGGCAAGGGAGATTCTGATGTCGGGAATTGAGCAAAATACCAGTGCTACTCAAATTAACCAGTCGATACAAAATCTTAACCTGATAGCCCAAACAACATCCAATGCTTCGGAAGAGTTCCTGGCCGATGCCAAGGATCTGGCTAATGAGGCACGACAGTTGCATAAACTTGTTGCAGGATTTAAGTTATAACTCTCCCGAAAACGTTTGTGGAATAGCCAACTTGTTGAAAAGCGATTGGTTTCAGTTGAGATTATGATTTAATTGTTTGATTGACACCTCGTTGAAATGGAAGTTCTT
>JBDHYT010000450.1:0-2500 GCA_039811485.1 Marinilabiliaceae bacterium
TAAAATTGAAGGCAGTGATAATGAGTTTGTTACCATAGCAACTACCCGCCCCGAGACTATTCTTGGCGATACTGCGGTGTGTGTGAACCCTGCCGATGAGCGTTTTAAGCACCTTAAAGGCAAACGAGTGCTTGTGCCTCTTGTAAACCGCTCTATTCCAATAATTGAGGATGATTATGTGGATATGGAGTTTGGTACGGGATGCCTGAAAATTACTCCTGCACACGATATTAATGACTACGAGATAGGGATGCGCCACAACCTTGAGAGTATCGATATTCTCAACGATGACGGTACACTCAGCGAGGCTGCCCAGCTGTATGTGGGTGAGGATCGTTTTGTGGTGCGCGAAAAGATAGTTCCTGCACTTGAGGCAGCAGGAAATCTTAACAAGGTTGAAGATTATGTGAATAAGGTTGGTTTCTCGGAGCGTACCGATGCTGTGATTGAGCCAAAGCTGAGTGCTCAGTGGTTCCTGAAAATGAGCGACCTGGCCAAACCTGCACTTGAGGCTGTTGAGAACGATGAGATTGAGTTTCACCCAAAGAAATTCAAAAATCTGTACCGTCACTGGATGGAGAATGTGAAGGACTGGTGTATCTCGCGCCAGCTATGGTGGGGACACCGAATTCCGGTGTATTACCTGGCCGACAACAGTTATGTGGTGGCAGCAACAGCCGAGGAGGCTCTTGAAATGGCTCGCAAAAAGACCGGAAACAGTGCCCTTACTATGGACAATCTTCGCCAGGATGAAGATGTGCTCGACACATGGGCATCATCGTGGCTGTGGCCCATATCGGTGTTCGACGGATTTGGAATGGACAAAACCGAGATTGACTATTATTATCCTACAAATGACCTTGTTACGGCTCCCGAGATAATTTTCTTCTGGGTTGCACGTATGGTGATGGCGGGCTATGAGTACCGTGGTACACTGCCATTTAAGAATGTATATTTCACCGGTATAGTGCGCGACAAGCAACGTCGAAAGATGTCGAAATCGCTGGGTAACTCGCCTGAGCCACTGGAACTTATTGAAAAATATAGTGCCGATGGTGTGCGTGTGGGTATGCTGCTGTGCTCACCTGCAGGTAACGACATTCTGTTTGATGAGAGCCTGACCGAGCAGGGACGTAACTTTGCCAATAAGATATGGAACGCATTCCGACTGGTGAAGAGCTGGACTCCCGATGAGTCGCTGCCACAGCCGGAGAGCGCACGCCAGGCGATTGAATGGTTCGACAACCAGCTTTCGGCTGTTATTACAGATATGGACGACCACTTCTCGAAATACCGCATCTCTGATGCACTTATGACCATATATACTGCTTTCTGGCAGGATTTCTCGTCGTGGTATCTTGAGGCGGTGAAGCCTGAATACCAGAAACCTATTGATGCTGCAACATACAATGCCACAATTGGTTACTTTGAAAAACTGCTGAAACTGCTTCATCCGTTTATGCCGTTTATCACCGAAGAGCTTTATCAGGCTGTTGAGCAACGTGCAAAAGGTGATAGTATTATGGTGGCAGAGTGGCCAAAGGCAGGCAGTGTGAATACTAAGATGCTTGCTGAATTTGCCCAGGCACGCGATATCGTTGCCGGAGTTCGCAATATACGTAACGATAAGGGTATTTCACCACGCGAAACGCTTCCGTTGATGCTTATGGCCGGAAGTGATTATAATCATTCGTTTGATGCGCTAATTATTAAGCTTGCCAACGTTGATAAGGTTGCCGAGACAAGTGAGGAGCCATCGGGAGCATTATCGTTTATGGTGGGTACGGTTAAGCTTTTTGTTCCTGTGGTATTGAATATCAATGTGGAAGAGGAGCTTGAAAAACTTACCAAAGAGCTTGAAAGACTGAAAGGTTTCCTGAAATCGGTTGACGGGAAGCTTAACAACGAGAAGTTTGTTAGTGGTGCACCCGAACAGGTTATAGCCATGGAGCGAAAGAAAAAGGCCGATACCGAGCTGCGCATCGAAGCCATTGAGAGCTCGATAGCGAGTTTGAAGAAGCAATAAAGTAGTGGAGCCCTGGGAGTTCTGGAAGTCCGGGAGTTAAAGGGTTTAAAAAGTGAAAAAGTTCAATAGTTGATAATAAAAGAGGGTAGAGAGTGGAGAGTCGAAACTTCCACCATCTACCTTCCACCTTCTATTCATTACCCTCGACCGTCCATCCTCAAAAAACTCTTATAGTGGAGTCATCCTTTTATCGTTGGCATACATATACGTGTTGGCGGGAGGCTTTAATGAGGGGTGTGGTTCGTCATTCGTTTATTCGACTGGTGAGTTTGGCCGGTTTCGTTCAACAGCGGTCTCATTTTATGCCCGTTAGACAAAACGAGACCTTAATTATTATCGGCTGGGGTTTCTTTCGGGGTCATTAATTTTCGCTGGGTCTTGTCGGGTGTCAAATACGTCCGTGATGAGAATGCCTTCGTGGATTTGTTTATATACAACCTTGTGGTTACCTACAACTATGTATCTGTGGTCTTC